>NZ_BBWM01000001.1:0-23734 GCF_001463805.1 Aureimonas sp. D3
ACGGAACTCGCCGAAATACTTCGTGATCGCCGCCGTCAGCGACGTCTTCCCATGGTCAACGTGACCAATCGTGCCGATGTTCACATGCGGCTTGTTACGCTCGAATTTGCTCTTGGCCATTCTGTCTACCTTGCGGAGCCTGTGAAAACAGGGCCGCGACATAGCGAGTGCGCTCGTGAAACACAAGCACCGCCCGAATCGCCGTCCCTAACGAAAGGTGAAAACATCCGCTGAAATTGTGTTCTCAACCGAAAAAGGGACCTGCCTCCCGGCAAGTCCCTTCATTCCCGCAGTTCCATCGTTCCTTGCAGTCCCGTCGGATCAGGTGGCGGCGGCTGCGTCCATCCATTGCTTGTGGCGGTCTTCGTCCGCGAAGGCCTTCTGGAAATAGGCCCGCGCTTCGGCGGGTGCGGCGTCGTTCCTGGAGGCCTGATCATAGGCCATCTTCGTCTCGATCTCGTTGGTTGCCATGGCTTTCAATATGGTCCGATCGCCGACGAGACCAGCCAGAACGACCTTGCCCTTGGTCAGCAGTTCCTTGGCGTCGCCTTCCGTGGGCGCTTCGATCCCGAGCGATGAGGCCATGCGTCGCAGTTCCTGCGCATGAGATTCGTGATCCTGCTTGAAGGCCGCGATCTTTTCGCGCGAGGCAGGGTCTTCAAGCCGGTCGATCGTCGCCTGATAGGCGGACATGGCGTCATGTTCGAGGATCAGCAGATTCTGCACCATCTTGTCGAACGTGGATTCGGTTCCGACCGTCGTGACCATGGGTCTCTCCTTGTTGGAAGTCCAAGGAGAAGAAGCGAGCGGATCGACCGTTCCGAATGGCTTTGGTAGGCGCGCAATGTTAGGAGACCAACAGGCGCAGCCAAACAGCCTTTGCGTCATGCCGTCATGCATGATCGATTCGGACGTGGGATGGACTAGAAATGCGTCTCGGTCTTGCTGAGAACCGATCAAAACTCTTCCGGTTTCGCGTCAGTGATATGGAGCGGGTAGCGGGAATCGAACCCGCATATTCAGCTTGGAAGGCTGCTGCTCTACCACTGAGCTATACCCGCATCCGAATTCCCTGGAACATATGGTGGAGGGAGTTGGATTTGAACCAACGTAGGCTAAGCCAACGGATTTACAGTCCGTCCCCTTTAACCACTCGGGCATCCCTCCATACTGCTTCAGGGTCTAGAAGCAGGAAGCGTTCGGCTCGCCGTCGCTTCGTGTGCCGGCCTTATGCAGCGCCGCGCCGCGCCTGTCAACACGTCTTCACACACAAGCCGCAAGCTCGTTTCGAAGCGGCGCTCAGACGCTACCGAAAGCCCGCGCATCCGGGCTTTCGAGCGCACACAGCCTATTCAGACGGCCCCTCCATGCTCTAGAAAGAGGCATGAGCGACGACACCCCATCCTCGCGCACCCCCAAGGATGCGCATTACGCCAAGCTTCGACGCGCCCATCGCGAGCGCACCCGAGGCCCCCTTCCCGCCGATTCGCGCAAAAAGCCTGCGCCCCGGCCCGGCAAACCCGGCCCGGCCGACCGCGTGAGGCTCTATGGCATCCACACGGTGGAAGCGGCTCTGGGCAATCGCGAGCGCGTGCTGCATCGCCTCTATGCGACGCGCAACGCCCTCAACCGTCTCGAGATCGACGAGGCGAACCCGCCCTGCCCGCTCGAAATCGTGGAGCCGCGCTTCCTCGATTCAGAGCTGGGCAGCGACGCCGTACACCAGGGCGTGATGCTGGAGGCCGATCCGCTTCGCGCCAAGCGCTTGTCGGATCTGGGCACAAGCGACCTGATTCTGGTTCTGGATCAGGTGACGGACCCGCATAATGTCGGCGCGCTGCTGCGCTCGGCCGTGGCCTTCGGCGCGGGCGCTGTGGTGACCACCAGCCGCCACTCGCCGCAGGAATCGGGCGTCCTCGCCAAGTCGGCTTCCGGCGCGCTCGAATTCATTCCCTATGTGCAGATCACCAATCTCGCCGACGCGCTGAACGAGATCGCCGAACTCGGCTTCCAGACGATCGGCCTCGATTCGGAAGGCGCAGGCGAACTTGAACCCGCATTGAGCGGAACACGAATCGCCCTTGTGCTCGGTTCGGAAGGCAAGGGCCTGCGTCAGAAGACGCGCGAGACCGTCTCGGTGCTCACGCGGCTGGAAATGCCCGGCGCGATTCGCTCGCTGAACGTCTCCAATGCCGCCGCCGTCGCGCTCTATGCGGCGCGTCGCTTCATGGGCAGCACGCAGGGCGGCTAACCCAACCCTATCGGGCGGCTCGCCGGCAGGCCGCCCGATACACGTCCCCCAAGCTCGCGAGGGTCTCGACGGGCTCGGGCGCTTCGTCCCGGCTCTGGCGTCCTTCCAAACGTTGCAACACGAGACGCTCGAACAGAAGCCGCTGCTCCAGCGTGCTCACCAGATGCCGCTGCCGCTCCACCCGCTTCTCCAGTGTCATCGTCACATTCCCGTCAGATCGCTGCCCGCCCGCCTCGGCTCGCCTTTTAGCGCCCGTGGCTTACGGTGAAAAGGCTGGCATTATCCGGGGCTTGTGGCATAGGCCAGACTTCATAAACCATGCGAGGGATGACAGGCTCGTCACCTTCCGCGTGTGGACTCGCGCGGGGAGTCCTTGGGGGGAACGGATGAAAGCACTTCTCTTCGTCAGCCAGTGCATAGACCGGCTGTCGGCCGGCTTCGCCGTGATCGCGGACTATCTGGTCCTGATCGCGGTTCTGATCAGCGCCGGCAATGCGCTGTTGCGATACACTTTGAACATGAGTTCGAACGGCCTCCTGGAAATCCAGTGGTACATGTTCGCGGCCATCGTTCTCCTAGGCGCGGCCTATACGCTGCGCATGAACGAGCATGTACGCGTCGATCTTGTTTATTCCATGCTTTCGGTGCGCGGACGGCTGCTGATCGACATTTTCGGCTTCGTCGTCCTGTTCCTGCCTGTGATCGGCTATCTCTTCTGGCTGACCTTCCCCTTCTTCTGGCGCTCCTTCGTCACGGGCGAAGCGTCGATGAATGCGGGCGGCCTTATTCTCTGGCCGGCAAAGCTCACCCTGCCGCTCGGCTTCGGGCTCCTGTTTCTTCAGGGCATTTCCGAGCTGATCAAGCGCGTCGCCGCCTTGAGCGGCTTGATCACGCTCGAAACCAAATACGAAAAGCCGCTTCAGTAACTCGGCGTCCGGGGGGACATTTTCATGTTTGAATACGGTCCGATGCCGCCGATGATGTTCGGCGCGATGATCGTCTTTCTGCTGCTGGGCTTTCCGGTGGCGTTCTCGTTGGCTGCCGTCGGCATGTTGTTCGGCGTGCTCGGCGTGGTCTTCGACCATTTCAGCCCGGCGCTTCTGAACGCGCTGCCCCTGCGCTTCTACGGCACGATCTCGAACGATCTGCTGCTCGCGATCCCCTTCTTCACCTTCATGGGCGCGATTCTGGAGCGCTGCGGGCTGGCGGAAGACCTGCTCGAGGGCTCCGGCCAGCTTTTCGGTCCGGTGCCGGGCGGCCTCGCCTATGCAGTGGTGATCGTCGGCGCGGTGCTTGGCGCCATCACCGGCACGGTCGCGGCCTCCGTCATCGCCATGGGCGTCGTCTCGCTGCCCGTCATGATGCGCTATGGCTATGACATGCGGCTTGCGACCGGCGTCATCGCGGCGTCGGGCACGATCACGCAGGTGATCCCGCCCTCGCTCGTATTGATCATTCTGGCCGACCAGCTCGGCCGCTCGGTCGGCGACATGTATGCCGGCGCGATCGGCCCTTCGCTGCTCCAGATCGCTCTGTTCCTCGGCTTCATCTTCGTCGTTTCCAAGCTTCAGCCGCACCGGATGCCGCCGCTGCCGCCCGAAGCGCGCACCAAGAGCGGGCGCGAGCTGCTGTGGCAGGTGGCCAAGGGCATGGTGCCCTCGTTGGCGCTGATCTTCCTCGTGCTCGGAACGATGTTCATGGGCCTCGCAACGCCCACGGAAGCGGGCGCAATGGGCTCGGTCGGCGCGATTCTTCTCGCCGCCCTGCACGGCCGCCTGTCCTGGTCTCTGACGCGTCAGGCCATGGCGATGACCATGCGCCTCACCGCCATGGTCGTCTTCATCCTGATCGGCTCCACCGTCTTCAGCCTTGTGTTCCAAGGCATGGATGGCGGCCATTGGATCGAATATCTCCTGTCTCACATCCCCGGCGGGGTTGTGGGCTTCCTGATCTTCGTCAACATCTTCATCTTCTTCATCGCCTTCTTTCTCGACTTCTTCGAGATCGCCTTCATCATTGTCCCGCTTCTGGCGCCGGTGGCGGACTCGCTCGGCATCGATCTCGTCTGGTTCGGCGTGCTGCTCTGCGTGAACATGCAGACGGCCTTCATGCACCCGCCCTTCGGCTTTGCACTGTTCTATCTGCGCGGCATCGCTCCGCCCAACGTGAAGACCTCCGACATCTATCTTGGGGCCATTCCTTGGCTCGGCCTCCAGCTCATTCTCGTGCTGGTGCTGATTCTCTGGCCGCAGTCGGTGACCTACTTCCTCAAGAAGGAAGCCGTGGTGGACCCGAGCACGATCCAGCTCAACGTCCCGATGCCCGGAATGCCAGCACCGGGCGGCGCGCCCGCGCCGGGAGCCGCGCCGAGCTTCGGCCAGCCAGCGGCCCCGAGCTTCGGTCAGCCCGCAGCGCCCAGCTTCGGCGCTCCCGCGCCGGCACCGAGCTTCGGTCAACCGGCCGCACCGTCCTTCGGGCAGCCGGCTTCCCCCGCTCCGGCCCCCGCGCCCAGCTTCGGCGCTCCGGCGACACAGCCGTGACGACAAAAAGCCGGCGGTCTCCCGCCGGCTTTTTTGTTGAATAGGATCGCGACCCTATTTCCCGGCCGCCTGCTGCGAATAGACATAGGTGTCGTAGGAATATTCCGCGACGCGGAACCACTCGTAGCTCTGCGAGCGGAATGTCTTCCAGGGGTCGTAGATCGCATTCCACTTCGGATTGCTCTCCGACAGCGAAGCGTAAAGCTTCATTGCCGAATCGTAAGCGCCGTCCAGAATGTCGCGCGGCAGCGGGCGCAGCTGAACGCCCTTGCCGACGAGCGAGCGGATCGCCTGCATGTTCTTCACGTCGTAGAGCGCCAGCATGTTGATATTGGCGGCTTTCGCGGCCGTATCCAGCGCCACCTTGTAGCTTGCCGGCAGCGTCTCGTAGCGCTCCTTGTTGAAGAGGAAATGGACGGTCAGCCCGCCCTCCCAGAAGGCCGGGTAATAGTAATACGGGGCGACTTGATAGAAGCCGAGCTTCTCGTCGTCATAAGGGCCGATCCATTCCGTCGCGTCGATCGTGCCGCGCTCCAGCGCGGGATAGATGTCGCCGCCGGCCAGCTGCTGCGGCACGACGCCGAGCGGCTCCATCACCCGACCGGCAAGGCCCGCGATGCGCATCTTGAGACCCTTGAGATCGGCCAGCGAGTTGATCTCCTTGCGGAACCACCCGCCCATCTGGACGCCGGTGTTGCCGCCCGGCAGGCCCTTCACGCCGTAGCCGGCCAGGAACGTGTCGAACAGCTCGTTGCCGCCGGCATGGTAGAGCCAGGCATTCTGCTGGCGCGCATTGAGGCCGAAGGGAATGGTCGCGCCGATCGCGAAGGTCGGGTCCTTGCCGACATAGTAGTAGCAGGCCGTGTGCGCGGCCTCGACGGTCCCGTCCTGCACGGCGTCGAGCGCCTGAAGGCCCGGCACGAGTTCGCCGGCCGGAAACACGTCGATCTTGAAGCGACCATCCGTCATCTCGGAAATGGTCTTGGAGAGAACCTCCGCGCCGCCGAAGATCGTATCGAGCGTGTTGGGAAAGCTCGATGTCAGACGCCAGCGAATCTCCGGTGCGCTCTGCGCCAAGGCCGGCTTGGCGAGCGCCGAGCCGGTCGCCAAAGCGCCGCCCGCCAAGCCCGCCTTGAAAATGAATTTACGACGATCCACGCCGAGTCCTCCCTGAACACCCCCTCCGCGGGGCATGGCATTCTGGGAGGACATGAGCGCCGCACGCAAGGCGCGTCGGCACCTTCACGAAAGCGTGTCAGAGGCGGCGGACCGCCTCTGACGAGATCACGAAGCCCGGCTTATTTCCCGGCGGCCTGCTGGGAATAGACATAGGTGTCGTTGGTGTATTCCGCGACACGGAACCACTCATAGATTTGTGTGCGGAACTGGCTCCACGGATCGTACATCGCCTTCCACTTCTGGTTCGACGCGTCGAGCTTGGCGTAGAGCTGCTGGGCCGATCCGTAGGCGGCGTCGAGCACGTCGCGCGGCAGCGGGCGAAGCTGCACGCCCTTGCCCACCAGCGAGCGAATGGCGCGCATGTTCTTGACGTCGTAATCGGCGAGCATCCGCGTGTTGCAGACGGTGGAGGCCGCCTCCAGCGCCGCTCGGTAGGTCGCCGGCAGTTCCTCGGTCTTGGCCTTGTTGAAGATGTAGTGGACGGTCGGCCCCGCTTCCCAGAAAGCCGGGTAATAGTAGTAAGGGGCAACCTGATAGAAGCCGAGCTTCTCGTCGTCATAGGGGCCGACGAACTCGGTCGCGTCCAGCGTGCCGCGCTCCAGCGCAGGATACACGTCGCCGCCGGCCAGCTGCTGCGCGACGACGCCGAGCGGGGCGAGCACTTGGCCCGCGATGCCGGCGATGCGCATCTTCAGACCCTGAAGATCGGCCAGCGAGTTGATTTCCTTACGGAACCAGCCGCCCATCTGCGTGCCGGTGTTGCCGCCGGGATGAGCCACCACGCCGTAATCGGCAAGGAACGCGTTCACCGCTTCGTTGCCCCCGCCATTATAGAGCCAGGCATTCTGCTGGCGGGCGTTGAGGCCGAAGGGGATGGCCGAGCCGATGGCAAAGGTCGGATCCTTGCCGACGTAGTAATAGAGAACGGTATGCGCCGCCTCGACCGTGCCGCCCTGCACGGCATCGAGCGCCTGAAGGCCGGGTACGAGCTCGCCGGCCGGAAACACGTCGATCTTGAACTTGCCGTCGGTCAGGTCCGATACTGTTTTGGCGAAGAGCTGCGACGAGCCGAACAGCGTGTCGAGCGTGTTCGGAAAGCTCGACGTCATGCGCCAGCGCAGGTCCGGTGTGCCTTGCGCCAAGGCGGGCGCGGCCAGCGTCAAGCTGGCGCCGGCCGTCAGCCCGGCCGACCGAATGAATGTACGACGATCCATGGAATTCCCCCCCAGCGGCCCGGCTCGTGATGGAAAGCCCAGGCCGGTGCAATCTCTGCCAACCTCGCGCGGCCGATGAGAGTGGCCGCGTCGCTCTTTCCCTACACGAAACTTGCGCGATCGAAAATTAGAGGTGTCATCCGCCGGACATCGTGATATGGACGCGTCGTGGCCGGCTTAGCTCAGCTGGTAGAGCACCTGATTTGTAATCAGGGGGTCGCGGGTTCGAGCCCTGCAGCCGGCACCATACTAACCCCCTGATTAACAAGCACTTTCCCCGCTCGGGGTTAGCGATTCTCATGTCGCAGTGTGTTGCGTCTGCGCATGTCTGGTTTCGTTGTGTTGTGGCGTTTTTCGCTGGGTAACGGCGAATCTCTGCAACATGAAACGCGACATGTCGCGGGGTCTCCTTTGTTTTGGGGACACCCAAGGGGCCTAACTGTTTTGGGGACACCCAAGGGGCCTAACGAAAAGTTATTCCCTTGTCGGGGGTATAACGATTCACGACCCCCTTTGCGGATGGTGTGGCGATTCACCACCTCGGCGGAGGGGTCTCCCCAAATTTGGGGACACCTAGACGGGTCTGCTCAGTTTTGAGCAGACACAGAGGAAGGTCATCGCCCCGGGATGTCGAAGGCGCAGTTGAGCCAGAGGTCCTGCGCATTTCGTTTGTGCTGCGTCTGCATGTCGTCCCAATCGAACGAGCTCCCGTTCAGGGCGCCATGCATAAGATCAATGATCGTTATCGTATTGTGAAGCAGGTCCGCTTCGCCTCCATAATACCAGACCTCTGGCGAAGTCAGATCGTTCGGCGGCGGCAGATGCAGGTTGTGTGCTATCGCATTATTTCGCAGTTCGCGCAGCGCGATGAGCTCCGCTGATACCATGACTTGATGACATAGTTCGACCGCTCGACGTAGATTGACCGAGCAGGCGTCCGCTCGGTCCTCCGCAATCTGTAGGCGCTCCTGACGTAGCATGCGTTCGATGTCACGCACGGCTTCGGGTCCGGCGCCCCCGGCGTCAATATGCACAGGATAAGGGAAGGCGTAGCGGGCACGTGCCGCGTCGGACGCAGCTGCTATAACAGCGTCACCGTCGATCAGAACCGATACTGTTGGCAGACTGAATCGATCACGCCCAGCCGCATCCCACAGCGAAGCTAAGCGGATCAGCTCAAACTGATAAAAGCTATATTGGAATTGCCGGAAGGCGTGCCCGGCGTGGGATCGTGGTATCTGGTCAGACAAAACGTTGGTGTAGAGAACGAGCTGATTCGTCTGGTGGACCTGATCAAGTGCGATCACCAGATCAATCAGGTGATTGGCCTTCGCGCTGGCTGTAGAAAGCCGCTCATTCGCTGGTAGATTGTTTGGCCAAGGCAGCGGTTGTCTAGCCATAAGAATGCCCCCGTATCAGCCCGAACCATCACCTTGGCCTCGCCGGTAGCGCAAGTGCGATATACGATCCCATTGATCGGATCGCCGGCCGCTCGACAAGAAGGGAATCGACCGCTTGCGGAAACGCCTGAGAAGATTGAGCGACCAGTTGTTGTCGTGGGTCTACCTACATCGGCTATGGGGCGGCCGATGCAGCGAGTTCGAACCGGGATGCACCTCATGCGTCCGCTGGGCCGAGCACGATTGGCTTTTCAACGGTGCCGAGTTTCCCGAGGATATGATCCGACGTATCAGAGCCGAAGAAGCCAGTCGTTGACGACCCTGTCCGAGCTCACCCCCAATCAAATCCGCGCGCTGATCAAGATCGAACATTTGGGCGGCGGTATCTTTGACGTCGGCTGCCAGGCTTACCGCCTCGCCCCACGCACCGTTCTCGGTATGGTTGGACTCATCGAAGCAGGGTTGGTCGAAGAGTTCGAGGGGCCAACTGGCGGAATGCGTTTTCGACTTACAATCAAAGGTATGGCAGTGCGGGAATTGGGGGCAGCTTGAGACCCGATGAGCGCTTTGTAATGCGTCAGACGGATTCTGCGTCGGCTTGGATAAACGGGTGAATCATGGCCCTTACTGAGCTTCTGAGCAGCACTGAGTTTGTGTCTGCGATCGTTGGTGCGGTTTTTGGTGCATTAGGCTCAGGCTTTGCCTCGTTCCTACTTCAGAGAGGCGCAACGAAAGAAGCGAACAGAGCGGAAGCGGATCGGCGGAAGCAAGCGGAAACACTTCTAGCCCGTAGCCTACTGATCAAGGTGATGCGCATTCATTCGGACTTGAAAAGCATTCACGACAATCTGTGCAAAGCTACGATCAAAGCCGAGGTGAAAGGCGTCCGTATCGCAGGTGTTTTCGAGCCGATCGCAAACCCGACACCGCCTGTGTACATACAGCCAGAGGAGTTAACTCTCCTGTTGCCCCTGTCTGACGACAAGATCACGAACCTCGTTTTGAGCTTGGACGTCTGCCGGAACTCAGTCTTCGACATCGCGAAGGTTTACGAGAAAAAACGCGAAGATTTGCAGAGTAGGTTCACTGACGTCACGGTGTCCGCCGACGGAGCGGCCATTATCAAGAGCGACGACCCAAGGTTAAAGCTCGATTCGGACGCTCTTGAACGCTTAGTGCTGGATCTGATCAAGCTTACAACGGATTATCTCGAGGACGCCGAAAGCGCAATGCATGGGGTTCATCGGCTTCTAGCTGAAAAGTATAATCTTGGGTTCTCTATAAGCGCGCCCGAACGCCGGCTGCTCGGGCCCGGAAAGGAAGCTTGACGTCTTACGGTTGGGAGTAGGTTCGATACTTTCTCACTGGGTGGGCATCTGCGTAGCGGGAAAACCCTATACACCATCATCTGTGTGGGGAATGGCTATCGGAGATTGTGGAACCGAGCGAATTGGCATAATCGAGTATCTTGCCCAAACGTCAGGTCCCCGCGCAGCAGGGAATGGCGTTCCCCCTCTTCCATATTTCTCGGCGAGCAAGTGACTGCAGTTCAAAGTAAGTTCGCCAAGCGCGTATCTAAATGGTTGGCGGATGACTACTCAAGGCTGGAAAGGTGGCATAGAGGTCTATCTGGCATATTTTATAATAGGATGCCAAGAAGGTTTAGCCTCCTTCCGGTAACCCATTGGCTGATAAAGACCGGACTGGCAAGCTCCGCGCCTCTGATCGCCTTCTATTATGGCTCCATTGGGATGAATACAGCCTACTATGCTGCCTCTGCGCTGTTCGCTACAAATATAGTCTTAAATTTTCTAGGACTCTTTTTAGAGAAGAAAAACTACGAAGACCCAGAAGCATTGGTCCGCTTTGGGGATCTGCTCACGTCTTTTAAAGTCAACTCCGTTGCTAAACAGAAACGGGACGATGCCATCAGAGCTTGCTTGGGTATTTTAGAAGTTCATACTAGACGGATAACAAAGTCTGACAAAGGGGAGATAGCGGTCTCTCTTGTGCAATACGTTGGATCGAGCAGTTCTCTCATGACAATCCGTCATCGAAACCCGGGGAATAATCGCGCCGTGGGTCGAGAGTTTGACGGGACTGATCTCCTGGGGCACCATGCGTGCCAAGGGGTTCCTTTGCCACGGGTGGTTCATCACACCCGTTTCTTTGGCTCGCTCAACAGCCCAACACAATCGGGCGCTAATTATAAATCTCTGATGTTCATTCCTCTCGAGGTCGCGGGACCGAAGGGAGAAAACCGGGTGAAAGGCTTCGTTTCAATAGATTGTCAACGACCGTATGGCTTCTATGGGAACCGGAGTCGTGAGATTATGGTTACGTGCCGACCAATCGTCGACCATATTAGGGATCTGCTTAGGGAGAACGGCTGATGTCTTACACGCTGGCTACACCTACCCTTAAGCCAAAAAGACGCAGCCATCCTAAAAACATGAAAGAACTGGGCGACGCAGCATCGGCAATATTGCAGCGCCACGCAGCTGGCGAAATCGATGCTTCAGAGGCAGCTAGGCTTTTAGAAGAGCTATCGCTTCGGGATAGAACTTTCCTCGACTTACTCGTTGGTTAGGCTTTCGTTGAGGCTTAACGCTTTGGCCTTACGACGATCGCCGGGTTCCGGTGCATCCCGCCACCCTTCATAGGGATATCGCGGAAGGTGAAGAACACCTTGGCCTCGCCGTCGAACCGCTTCGCGGCCACAGCTGCAATGCCTTCATAGACGCCGTCGGGCGCCTGCTTCGAGCGCGCGGGCAGTCCGTCCTTCGGGTCGAGCTTGATCGCGTAGGGCAGATCGCTGGCGATCACGAACTCGGTGGCGTCGGGCACCTCGTCCGAAGAGCCGAGTTCCATTTCGACACCATCCGCAAAGACGGTGTGCGATTCCTTGTAAGCCCCGGTCAGCCGCGGCGACTCTTGCTCGAGCGCCCGCAGGATCCAGCGGATCACGTTCGCTTCGGCGTTGAACTCGGCGACGATCGTCCCGTCCGGCTGAACGGAGGACAGAGGCGCGTCGCGCCGGCCGTCCACCGTCAGCCGGGGCTTGCGGATCGTCCGCTGCAGGATCGCCTCGTTCTGTGACTTGGCGACCGCGATCTCTTCCCGGGCGAAGCTGGCCAGCATCGCCGCCCGCTTCTTCGGGTTGACCATCTCGTCGACCATCAGCGCGACTTCGCGCGAGAACTCGTCATCCATCGAGGGCGTCCCAACCGTGATGCTTGAGGAGGGCCCTGCGCACCATCTCATAGCGGTCTAAGCGCTCCTGCACCCAGGCTTCGCTCTTCTGTTCGTCGGAGAAGTTCGGGAAGACCTTGGCCATCACGACGTCGCCAATGCCGTCGAGCCAATCCTCCACCTCACCGGTTCGGCCGAGCGTTTCGGCTGCGTCCGTTAGCATCCCGCCGATGAGCTTGACGATCTCGCCGCCGAATTCCGCACGGGCGGCGCACCAGTATGCGAAGCTGATATGGGTCAACTCTCCTGGTACAAGAGCCGGCACCGCCGAAATTAATGCGGACGCGACGTGGAAACGACGAAGCATCTCGGGCACGTTCATAGCGAGGTCCGGCTCGGCGCTGTCCGTGCGCCTGGCGTTCAAATCCTCTGCGATCTTCGCGGCCGTTAGCTCGAAGAGATCGGCCGCGAAACGCTTACCCAAAGCACGGCTCTCAACGAGAAGGGCCTCTTGGTCAATGGCTTCACGGGCAGCGTTGGTCGCCCTGAAGACGGCGTTGCCGCGCTTAATGTCCTCTTCGTCCAGGTCGCGAAGAGTCCCGAGAGGTAGCCCGCGCTTCACCGAATCCGTGAGAGCTTTCATGACCGGAACGCCCCAACCCGGGAAGGCCACGATATTGAGCGGCGCGATCGTTCCAGCCCCGACCACGGGGAGATTCAGATGCTTGTTCATGCTACGATCTTTCCGTGCTGGCGCTCCCACGCGCGACGCTGCTCACGATTCAGATGCCGCGGTGGGACAATCTTCGTTGCCCCTGTCGGTGCCTGGAAGGCATCGGGCTCGATCATCCGGCCGACGTCGTCCTTCCACCTGTGAATGATCTTCTGTGTGATCCCTTCGGCGTTGATCTCGGAACAAAGGATATAGCCGCCGATGATCGAAACGCCTTCGCCAGTCTCACTAGTCAACGGAGCCATTGGCATTCGCCTTTGGGCTTCCATCAACGGGATGCCATGCCGAATAGGATTGAAGCGCCCAACGAAGTCGACACCGCCAGGCGTCATGACATTCTGAGCGACGAGATTTGACTCTTCCTCGTCACTCAGAGCGGGGATAATCGCCCAACCTCCCGGGTTGTTGTCGAGCCACGAGAACATCTCTCCGGTCTCGTTCGTGCTGTCGAACGCGAAGCCTTTCGGACAATTATCGGCTTTCGACCAACCAGCTATGAGCAGCCGAAACGGAGTTATCGGAACACCCGAGAATTGTTCGCAGTGGAGTCGGTATTCCGCATAAAGTTTGCGTTCGATGTCATCAGTCAGATGATCAAAATCTTTGAAATTCGTCGAAAGTATTTGCGCTGCCAGACCGATACCAGCAGCTTGGCCTTGTGACGAAATCACGGCGTGAAGACTTGGGACGGTAATTGCCTTTTGGACGAACCCAATTGGCATACCAAGCTGCGTATACCCTGCGCCATCCGTAAGCAGATACACACGGTCTTTCGCGAATACGACGTTAACTGCGGTCATTACGCCGCCCTCCTAGCTTCACGCTGTGCTTTTGTTTCCATCTTGCCGCCCACGCACCCGGCGAGGGCGCCAACAGCCATACCGGCCGGACCAGCCACACCGGCGATCGACGGGAAGGCTGTTCCAAGAGAGCTTCCGAGTTCGAAGCCGCCCATAGCGCCCGAAACGCCGCCCATGATCGGACTGCCCGACTGGTAGCCGTTGGCCGCGATGCCAGCGAGGCCGAAGAGCCCACCCATGACGGCCTGGCCTCGCGACATGCCGCCGGCTGGGTTCGAGGGTGTGCCGGCGTCGAACTGGCCGCGGTCGTAGCCTTCCACGGACCCGCTGCGGGCGAAGTCATGCATACCCTGCGTGACGCCGCGTGCGACGAGCCGGGTGTCTGCGGAGGACGAGCCCATTCCGATCGACTGTATGCCCTTCCAGAGGCTGCGCTGAGCTGGCGTGAGGCCGTTCTCCCACGAGCCGCCGGCCATCCCGGCGCCGCCGATGTCGAAGTGCATCGAGTCCAGCGCGCCGTACTTGCCCTTGCCGCCGCTGAAGTAGCCGCCCCAGCGGAAGAGCTTGCCCAACTCGGGGAATAGCTTCTCCTGCGCGACCTTGGCCTGCTGGGCGAACTGCTCGTAGACGCGGAAGGTCGAGGCGTCCTGATAGTTGCTGAGCGCCTTGCCCTTGGCGTCGTAGATTTGGACGTCGGCCGCCAAACCCTTGCCGTGATACCGGCTATCGCCTGGGCGAAGACCGGAGACAGCCTCGACGCGGTACGGGAAGTTCTGCGCCGCCGTCTGGATCACCGTCATCAGACGGCCGTCGACCGCCTTATTGAAGCGGCCGGCATAGCTGAGAACCTGACCACTGACGGCAGCCGCCGCTTCCCCGAAATCCTTCGGGCTCGCAGACGGGGTGTAGGACATGGCCGGCGCATTGGCAGCGATCCGCATACCGGTTGCCGGCGCTTCTGCTTGGCCAGTGCCGAACAGCTTGCCGAAGATGCTCTTGGCACCGGAGGCGGCCAGCTGATTGCCAAGCCCCGCGAGCCCGCGCATGACCGACGAGAAGAAGTTCTCGCCGTCACGGGTCGCAGACGAGAAGACGTCCGAGAAGATGTCGCCGAGCTTGTCGACGATGTTGCCGGTCTTCGAGAGCTCTTCCTGCTGCGCCCGGATCGCCTCGTTGTAGCGCATAGCTTGGGCGATGCGCTGGCCTTCGAACGAGTTGAAGTCGACGCCGAGGCCCCGCAACGTCGAGCGGACCTGCTGCTCGGCCTGCGGCAGCGTGAGGATGGAGCGATCAAAGGCGAGGTCGGCTTCGAAGTCCGACACACGCTTGCGCTGCGCCTCAGCTTCCTGCTCGACGCGAAGGCGGTCTTGCTGGGCCTTTGTCGCCGCGTTCAGCTGATCGGTCAGGCGTCCATATTCGGCCGCTTCCCGATTGATCTGCTCAACCAGGGAAGGATCGATTGCGCTCTGCTTGGCTTCCGTGGCCGCGCGCTGCGCATCGGCCATGGCATCCATCTTGAACTTCGCGGAGGCGATCGCGCCCTCGCTCTGTCCGAACATGTCGATCTGCAGCTGCAGTTCCGCCAGCGAGCCGGCGAGCGCGGCCTTCTGCTCGTTCACCGCATCGCTATAGGTGCGGACAGCCTTGTCGGTTTTCTCGAGCTCTTCGCGCTGACCCTTCAAGCCCTCGCGGATGCCGTCCATAGCCTCTGTCGAGCCGAAGCGATTGTCGCCGCCGATTATCGGGCCGAAGCGATCCTTGAACACGCCTTCCGGCAGGTCGTGCCGGCCCATCGTTCCCTTCGGCGCGGCCATCTTCGCCGTCGCCTGGTTAAGGGCTTGCACTTGCCGCTCAAGCGCCACGACGTCAGGCAACGCCAGCCGGATCTCTTCGGCCAGATTGCGCGCATGGACCTCGGCGTTCGGGTCAAGACGAATACGCAGCATCTCGTCGGCGAACTGCTGAGCGCTGATCCCTCCGGTGCGCAGTTCCGTGTAGAGCGACATGATCTGGCGGCGCGCGTCCGACACATGCCCTGAGAACGGACGCAGGATGCGGCCCGACAGAAGGTCGGACGTGTTCAGGTCGTTGATCGCCGCTTTCAGGTCGGTATGAAGGCGTTTGGCGCTGCCCCGAACGTCGAGGAACGTGGCGTTCGGATCGGTCGCCTGACGGGTCGGCGCGTTGGCATAGTCGCGCGCCGCATCGGCCGCCGACTTCCAGCCAGTTTCGAGCCGCTTGATCGCGCCTTCGAAGTCCTTCAGGCGCTCTTCCGCCTCGCGGGCTTCCGGGCCCTTGGTCATGTACCAAAGCGCACCGACAGCCGCCGTTAGCCCGGCGACGGCGTAGGCAGTGCCTGGAATGGACTTGGCGAAGCTGAGGATGTTCGAACCGATCGCGGCAAGGCTGGCTTTGATGCCGCCGCCTTCTTGCAGAACTTGAAGGACTTGCCCTGCCTGCGAGGCCATGATCTGGAACGGACTTGCTCCCATCGCCAACATCGTGCCGACGTCGTTCAGCTGATAGCCGAGACCCTGCACCTGGCCCGATGTAAGGCGGGCTCGCTGTCCCATAGCGCCCAAATCGTTCGCGGCTTGTCCGTATCGCTTAGCCGCATTTGCGAGAATCGTGTTGCCCTGCTCGACGGTAAGGTTTCGCAGTTCGATCTGCCTTTTGACCTGCGCTTCGACACCCAGGTATTTCTGAGAGCTGGCATATTGCGTGTCGAACGCCTTACGCAGGTTCTCGGCGGCCCTCATCTCCGAGAGCGATCGCTTGTTGATGGCTTCGGCCTGCTTCAAGGCTTCTGTCTGAACCCTCCGCATCTCGGCGGCGAAGGGCTTCAGTTCCGCGGCAACAACCTTGGCCATCTGCGCCATTTCGCGCTCGGCCTGCACGGCGAATTGCATGTTCTTGGCGAAGGCACGGTAATCGACCGCACTCATCGACTGCTTCGCGTTCCTGAGCATATCGACGACGGTGCGGCCCTTCGCGTCGAAGCTGACGAGCTCGGCGCTCGCCTGCTTTAGCCCGGACGTGTCGGCTTTGACGGTTAGTTTGCGGGTGATTTCGCGAGCGGCCATCAGACGGTTCTCGATTGTGCCTTGAAGAACGAAGCGGAAGAGGAACCGCCGATCTCATGGGATGGACGCTGCGGCGGTGTCGGGCCCGATGCAGCGCCCATATTCATCATGCCGCGCCGGGGAGCATTCCGCCGACGAAGGCGCCAGGACGGTAGACAGCAAAGGCCACGCGCTCTTCGATGCGGATCGTCACCATGTTCCGCTCGAAATCGTCTTGGTTCTCCGTGGAAACGAGAACCTCGACGTCCATGCGGTCGAAAATCTGAGCACCGCCCGTATTGAACGCGCCGACCAGGAAACGGCCGGGGGAGAAAGCGTTCGTCGGATAGACGGGAAGATCCCAGATGCGCGGCGCCGTGGCTCCGAATGGCCCGTCACTGAGATAGTTGCCGCCGAGATCCTTGATCCCAAGCAGCCGGCGCCAGTCGCGCACGCTGAGCACAATGCCAGACGCCGGCAGGTCGGCTTCCTCGGATTGGCTGATCGCGTTCAGAAGGACGTCGAGATCCTGCTGACCCGTCTTCGTGCGGGTCGTGTCATACGCCGCCGCCTGAGGGACAAGGCCCAGAATGTTCTGGCCGGAACCATCACCGAAGAAGAACTGCTGCTCCTCCTTCAGCTTCAGCCCGTAAGTTCCGCGATTGTCGATATAGCCAACCAGCCCCGGGGTATCGTCCAGAATCTGACGCGATGCCTTGAACAAGTGCGCGATCGTGCGGACGTTCACCGACTTCAAATCGAAGGTCAGGTCGGAATAGGGCTTCTGCGTCCCTTCGACGACCATCGCCGCATTGTTCGTGAAGCCGGTTTCTTGGACGAACTCGATGGCCGACGCTTCCGTCTCGCTCGACGCAATGAGGTCGCGAATGAGGAAGCGCTTCTCTGGCGGCGTGATGATGCCCGGAACACGCTCCGACGGCGCAAGAGAGGTGGCAGGACTGCGACCACTGCCGACAGTGCTGGTCGCGCTGGTGATCGCCTTGCGCGAGAGCTTAACCGTCGCCTTGCCGCGGAAGTGCGAATCCATCGCCTTCACGCCCTCGGCGTTCGCAATCTGCGTACCAAGGGATTCAGTGACTTCCGGCTCGCCATCATCCGATCGACGGCGGGCATCCTTACGTTCCAGATCGAGGAGACGTTCCCCGAGCGCGGAAATGGTGCTTTCCGACTTGGTGAAGCGCTCCCCGAGCGCGGCGGAATGATCCTCGAAGGACTTGGCCAGTCGAGATAGCGAGTTCGGGTCATCCTTCCGGTGGAAGGGCGAGCCGTTGCGCGCATGAGCGGCAAGGGAAGGGGTTTGGCCCAAAAGGTCAGTGTTCATTAGATGCTCCAAAGATTGACGGTGGCCTGAGCGATACGCTCGGCGAGTTGTGTGATGGCGCGATCGTCCTTGCTGCTGAGCGCCGCCCAGCCTCCTGCCGCCACCCGCTGAGCGGCCATGATCGACAGGCCTCCTTCGCGAAGAAGCGCGACGAGTTCGCTTTTCGATTTGAGGGTCTTCGCATGGCCGATCCGCGCGCTGCGGTTCGCCGGGAAGGTGACGATCGACACCTCGGCCAGGTCGAGGTCGGTTAGGAGGGAGGTGCCATCGGCCCGACTTTCTTGGCCCCCTTCGTTGATGAAGAAGCCAATCGAGAGCCCCGACACGTCGCCAGCGACGAGGTGCGCGTGAGCATCCTTGCCGCGTGTCGTGCCGAGATTGAGCTGCCCCGTCAGCGACAGCCCCTTGTCGTCTTCGTGAATGTCCGTCCAACGACCGATCGGCTCGTCAGAACGGTGCTGCCACAACATGACCGGCATGGTGCCGGCTGCGCGGTGTTCAGCGAGCGAACGAGCGAATGCGCCAGGCGCGATGACGTCGCCGTAGGCGTCTGGAACGTCATTGAACGTCGAGCCATAGCCTTTGATCACGCCTTTCGGCCCATCAGCGAGCTTGACGCTGTGGCCTGGCGCAATGCGAATGACATGCTCGGATCTGAGGTGAAGGGTTCGGTTCATCGGCCACCTATCGACGTGACAAAGCTTGGCGTGAAAACGCCGTAAAAACGGAGCGCTTGGCTCCTGTCTTCGCTTCGCAACCCGGCTCGGTGGTCCGGTGTCGTTGAAGGTGGTTGTCTTGGACGCCCCAGCTTAGCCGGTGACGTTTCCGATCAACCTTGCATCCATATGGGTGCTGCTCAGAGCGCCCGCAATGCGAAGCGAAGAGAAAAGTGAGGATGGAACATCGCGTCGTTCCACCTGAAGCCGGAGATGCCTAGTGGCGGCCGGCCGGACTGTTGAGATCCGGGAAGTCCTTGATGTTATCGGCCGTCTCGTTGAGCGCTGCCGCCGTTGCAGCGGGCCCCCAGACATCCATGCCAACGCGCGCACCCATATCGAGCAGCGACTTGGCCAAGGCGTCAGCCGACACGCCCCGCGCGGTGAAGGCGAGTACCTGGTCACGCCAGATCGTGCGAAGCGCGGTGGTTATGTCGTCGGGTGCGGCTGCGACGAGGATCTCAGCGGCCCGGTCGGTCGGATTCTTCGGATGGTCAGAGCTCATGGCTCACTCCAATTCTCGTGTTGCGGCTGGATTTTTCGGGCGTGAATTAAATCTGCGAATGAGGCCCCTGCCGGTAGACACCCCCACGACCGCGCCGACTTCGGACCCGCCCTCCCGTCGGGAGGATTGCCGGGGCATCGACATGGAGCGCGAGACGGAGCCATGCAGCGAGTGACGCCCGGTGACGGGGGTTCCGGCTCCAATTCACTCGTGCGCGCGCATACGAAGGAACCAGAAGGCCCGTCACCGGGCGTCACTCCCGAACGTCCTCGGCAATTCGTAGGCGAATGCCACGCAAGCCTCGCATCTTGCTGGAGCGAAATCGCTCGATCCCACGCTGTTCAAGCGTCGCAACGAACTGGTTCTGGTTTCCGGGATCTTCGCCGATATGCTTGGCGTAAGAGCGCCAGCTTTCGAACAACTCGCCCGTCGCCGTCACCTCGCTGCGCCCGGTGAGAACGCAGCAGGCGCCGAACCATTCGCCAAAGACATCCTGCTCAGAGAAGAACCCTTCAGTCGCCTCTCGCACGGCGGCCGGATATGGAAGACCGGAGGTTTGCCACTCGAGGCAGCCAGCGATCGCCCATGCGAGAATGCCGGATGCCTCAGCCTTGAACGTGTCGGCGAGCTGCATGTCGACGACACGCGGCTTGTTCACGAACGGCACGATACGAAAGCGGCGCCTTGCTGCATCATCAACGGTAGTGAGTCGCGGCAAGCTGTTGCCGACGAGCATGATCTTTGCCGTCGGCTCGAACTCGAAGAAGTCTTTGCCCATGAACCTAGCGGCGATCACGTCACCCCCGGTTAGGCTCTTGATCCGCCCTTCGGCGAACGCCTGCTTGCTGTCGACCTCGCTGGCGACGACAAGGCGGGCCCCACGAAGCGAAGCCAGAGCTGTAGGGTGCTGCTCGTTGCGGCTTGCGACGAACGTGGAGAAGGGTGCGATCTTCCCATACTCACCGAACACATGAAGCAACGCTGCATAGAACAGGGACTTGCCGTTGCCGCCTGGTCCATGAAGGAACGTCAGCTTCTGCTCCCGTGTGCTGCCGGTCAGGCTGTAGCCTGCCCACACTCGGAGATAGGAGATAAGGTCGGCGTCGCCGCGCGTCGCCTCGTCCAGGAAGGCGAGCCACCGCGGGCAGTCCGCTATCGACGTTGGCGCGACGCTGGTGATCTTCGTGATGGCGTCCGCTGGATCTGCGGGCCGCAACTCACCAGTCCGTAGATCAACGGTCCCGCCGGGCGTGCCGAGCGACCAGTGATCCTGATCCCAAATGTCAGACGTGCATCGGATGCGAGGATCGACCCTAGCAAACTTCTCGGCGTAACCAGCAAAGCTGGCCTTCTCTGCGACGAACCTAACCTTCTCTTTCTGGTCCTTCACAAGGGCACTGACGAGTTCTCGTATCCATTGGTAAGCCCGGCCATCACGAGCATGGCGCCAGCGCGCGCCGTCGAAAGCGTACCAAGCCCCGCGGTCGTGATCGAACCGCAGCTTTCCCTCAAAGCGATCCGCAAAGAGCTGGGCGGCCACATTCTCCGTCAGCACGCTTCCAAAATTCGGCAGCACTTCGATCTTTCGGTCTTTAGGGTCTGCGGTCGGATCGTCAGTCAGCGGCTCACACCAGGTGTGCACGACCTTTTGCGCATCTGGGGCAGGAGGCGGAGGGTCGAACGGATGCTCAATGCCGTACCTCCAACCGCGATCGATCGCGCGTTCGACCTCAGCTTCGGGCAACAGATAAGTCTCGATCTCGTCCAAGGCGCGACGTGCGTCCTCCTCTGAAATCTGCGCTGCACCAACGTATCCTGCGATTGTCATGGCCGCTTTGCGCAGCGAGACCTCGCGCATGTTGGGATCGACGACAGCGTGCTTCTTCAGCATTCTCTCCCCGAATGGCGTTGTCACCTCGGTGTAGATCGCGGGTCGAGGCGCTTCCTCCCTCATTTCCTTCTTCGCGGCACGAAGTGCAGGAAGAAGCGCTTCGGGAATGGGAGTTTGGCGTGCAAGAGCAACGAAATCGGCGATCGTTGTCTGGTTCTCGAACGTGTAGCCTGTTCCGTCCTCGAACCTGATGGAAGGGGCGAGGATCACGAGCCCACCTTCGCCGCGCGTATCGACGCCGACCCCAAGTGCGCCTTCCGTGTTCCGGAACTCATCGGACCACGCGCAGAATACGTGCCGCCCACCTGTCGCAGTCCGAACGGTTGGCATTCCTTCAGGGACGGTCCAGCCCAACTTTGCCAACGAGGCAGAGCCGCTCTTGCCGTTCTTCTCGTCGATGTCGATTACGTAGAGGCCGGAGCGAGAACCGGTCGGCGTTCCGATCATGGCGCCCGGGAAATCACTCCAGTATTCGAGAACCTGCTTTGAGTCGGTCGTCGACTCGGAACCCCACGACACGAGCGGTCGCTTGTTCCATGGCTTGATAGGGAACACTGGCACGCCGGCCGCTGCGTAGGCCAACGCAGCGGTTAGAACACGTTCATGCCATTCCTTGCCTTGGGGCTTGGCTGCGATGCGCGAAGGCGCTACATTCTGCGTCAGCAAAGTCGATACTCCACGCCATCGGTTGCGATCCGAGGGCGTCTCATTGAAGGGTTGGAGGCAGAAGGCCGGGGTGGTAGCCGCCCTTCTGCTGACGGCTCTCAAGCATTCGGATGGTAACGCTTAGGCAGCGGGTCGTAGGCTTGACTGATAAGCTTGGTCGCTCGGGACCGGATGACCGGAAAATCCGTGTGCATCTGAATGACTTCTAAGTCATCGACGGCTTCTGTGATGCCGTCGTAGTCATGAGCGATACGAGAGTTGTGAAGCTCTGACGCTACGCGATCCAGGAAGCGACGCTCAGAGGCGAAGTCTCTCACCTTGGTCATCAGATTCCCCTGTCGTGTTCGACGGCTCGGCGCGCGGTCTCGTCGAGATCCGGCCCCAGCTGAAACGCCATGTTCCGGCAGGCTCGATTGAACAGCCGCAAAGCTTGTTCCCGGCACTGCTCGGTTTCCAGGATGCCGGCAAAGAGCGCAGCGTCCCAGTTGCGAAAAGCCTTGGCGGGCTCGAATAAGCGCAACATCACCGGCCCTCCTGCTTGAGATTGGCGAAGATGCGCGGGCAGTTCAGGACAGAGAGCGCCCCGTCTGCATAGCTCGAGCCGCCCATGCCGTCGGACTCGTCCATCACGATCCGGAAGATGTCGGAGGGCATGGCGGATTTGTCGTTGAGCGCGATCAGAGCGCGGCAGACGCCGGCCAGCAAATCCTCGCGCTGCTCGACGTTGATGTTCGGAATGGCGGCGTATCCGGGCCAGCCGACGAGGGCTCGGAATGCCTCTTCGAGATCGGTGCGGTGGAATGCCCAGCCGGCCGCCGAGAGAGCGGTGAGAAAGCGCGACGCTTCGCTATCGACCTGAGCGAAGTTCATGCCGCCATGTCCTTGAAGAAGTTCTCGAGCGTCTCACGGGAAATGACCCAGCGCTTATTCAGCTTCTTTGCCGGGAGAATACCCTTCGTGAGCAGCGCGTAGACCTGCATTCGCGTCCGGCCGGTGGCCGCCGCGATGTTGTCGATTCCCCAGATCAGATCGATTTTTTTGTCTGCCACCGCCATTGCCTCCAACATTAAAGGTTATGACACCATTTTTGGTGATATTGCCCTCAGTGTCAAGACGTGGTGTCGTTTTTGGTGCCATATCCTGTTTTTGGCATGGAGCTACAGTTGGATCAGGAAATCAGAATCACTCTCCGCTTGCCCGCCGACCTGCGCGATCGGATCGCGAAGAGCGCGGCACCATTCAAACGCTCGATGAACGCCGAAATCCTTCTGGCTTTAAATGATCGGTATCCTGATGATCGGGAGCAGCTGAGAGCAGCCATTCGCGTGATCGATGCTGAAATCGAGAAAGCGCCAGCGAAAGAGCAAAGGGAGTTGCATGAGCTTCGCGGCGCTTTGGTCGCCAAGCTCTATTTTGAGCCCATCGAAGCTGAAGGCGACAGCGAGGAATGAGCGTCCGCAAACGAGAATGGACCTCGCCGGCCGGCGAGCAGAAGTCCGCCTGGGTCTGTGATTATGTCGACGGATCGGGTAAGCGTCGGCTCAAGACCTTCAAGCTGAAGAAGCAAGCTGATCAGTTCGCCGCGACGGCAAGCGTCGAGGTTCGCCAGGGCACGCACGTCGCTGACAGTGCGAGCGCGACGATCGAGGAAGCCGGGAAGCTCTGGATCAAGGCAACGACGGCGAATGGCCTCGAGCAGTCATCGATCGCGGATTATAACCGAACGCTTCGGCTCCACATCAATCCGTTGATTGGCTCGCTCAGGCTCACCGCCTTGACCGTGACGCGTCTCCGTTCCTTTGAAGACGACTTGCGTGCTGGCGGCCGGTCTCTCGCAACGACGAAGCGCACGCTCGTCACGCCTGGCACCCTGCTCGCCGACGCTCAGGAGCGTGGCCTCGTCGCGCGGAACGTCGTTCGGGATATGCGAGCCAAGCGCGGCGGCGGTGAGCGACGGCACGAAATGCGCCACAAGGGCCGTTTAAGGATCGGGGTCGACATTCCCCTGCCCCGGGAGATCAAGGCGCTCCTCGGGGCGGCTACGGGCCGCTGGAGGCCCTTCCTCTTGGTCGCCGTGCTCTGTGGTCTGCGCGCTTCAGAGTTGCGAGGGCTGCGATGGGCTGACGTCGATATGAAACGCGGGCAAATCCACGTTCGCCAGCGGGCCGACCGGTTCAACGACATCGGTCCTCCCAAATCCATCTCCGGCGAGCGCACCCTCCCCGCCCCGCCCGTCGTGATCG
>NZ_BBWM01000002.1:0-230685 GCF_001463805.1 Aureimonas sp. D3
CCCCGCCCCGCCCGTCGTGATCGAAGCGCTGAAGGAATGGCAGTCCGCTTGTCCTAAGGGCGAACTCGGCCTCGTTTTTCCAAATGGCGCCGGCAAAGTCGAAGCGCTGAACAACATTCTCCGCCGCGGGCTGCATCCTCTCTGGATCGCGGCGGGCGTCACGATCCAGACGAAGGAGAAGGACGAGCACGGCAAACCGATTCTGGCGCAGCGCTATTCTGGCATGCACGCGCTGAGGCATTTTCATGCGTCGTGGCTGATCAACCGAAAGGAGGATGGCGGCCTCGGCCTACCGCCGAAAACGGTGCAAGATCGCACGGGTCATTCCACGATCGCGCTGACGATGAATAGATATAGCCATCTGTTTCCGACCAATGATGATGGCTCAGAAATGGCCGCCGCGTCGGCTCTGCTCGTCGGCTAGATTTCAGCCCGACAAGGTCGCTGGGGCCGATTTGTGCGGTTTGCAACAATATGGCCCTGCAACATGGACGCAACATGGCTTCGGAACCCCAGCATTCGCGGGCTTCGGACAGGCTTTGTAATCAGGGGGTCGCGGGTTCGAGCCCTGCAGCCGGCACCACGGGTCCACAAACCTCCATTCGATCGTTGATCTTTGTAGTCTTCCCAGCGTTCGACGGCGTCGGGTGAGTTTCAGAGCGTGGCAGTTTGCTCCCGATATCTCGGTCGAGCCTTGCCTCTTCTTCTGACCCTCGCCAATATTGATTGAATCGTATTTTCAATAAAACCCGCTAATGAGAGCAAGCATGTTTTCGCCATAGGCGGCAGACATGCAAATGGCATGGCCGTTACTGATCAGTTGGTTCGATCTTTAATGGTTTTTTCCATCCCGCCTGAACGGCCGGTGGCCAATCTGGCCCCACGCTGAACATGCTGATGGAGCCTAGCGATGGCCAAGAAAACGAAAACGAAAGCCGTGAAGGTCGAGACCGGCGAGCCGGCGACCAAGCGCGGCCTGTCGCGCAAGGTCAAGATTCTGGCCGGCTGCGCCACGATGTTCGCCATCGTTTCAGGGGCCGGTGGGGCCTATCTTCTGACGCAGTCGCCCGCCCATGCCGTCGAGACGGTCGAAGCCGGCCCCCCGCCGATTCCGGTTCCGATGCCGGTGGAACTCGTCGCGTCCGCTGCGCAGCTTCAGGCAAGCGATTATCAGATCGTGTCGATCTTCCGGAACGAGGCGATCGTGGCGACGCGCGACAATCTTGTTCGCCTGAAGATCGGCTCGTCCGCGCCGGGCATCGGCACGGTGACCGCCATTCAAGCCGGCGACAATGGCGGCGGCGCCATCGTCGGAACGGACGCGACTTTGAAAAGCCTCTGACGGCACGCGAGGCCCGATCTCGGGCGGAGATGGTCCGTCTTCGCGAAATCGATCGTCTCCCCTTCTCGCGTTCCTTCCCAACTCACCATTCGGAAAGGCCAGCCTTCGGGCTGGCCTTTCGCGTTTGCGGCTTCGTTTCGGGGATGACGCCCCTTTTCGAATGGCGGGCTCCGCTATATCCATTCGGACATATCGGATCAGCTGAGGGGTCGTCCGTGACGAATCGTAGATGCCTGTTTCGTCTTTTGACTGCCGTGGCCCTCGTGATCGGCGGGCTGTGCCAGGCTCCCGCTCACGCGCAGGACAAGGCTCCCGTGGTCTTTGCGGCCGCGAGCCTCAAGAACGCGTTGGACGATGCGAATGCGGCTTGGAAGAAAGACGGCGGCTCCGGCGCGACACTGTCCTATGCCGCGAGTTCCGCGCTCGCGAAACAAATCGAGGCCGGCGCGCCAGCCGATCTCTTCGCCTCCGCCGATCTCGCCTGGATGGACTATCTCACGGGGCGCAAGCTGATCCGGCCGGACAGCCGCGTCGATCTTCTCGGAAACGATCTGGTTCTGATCGCACCGGCAAACTCGACTGTCTCGGCCGAGATCGCATCGGGCTTTCCGCTCCGTTCGATGCTTTCAGGGGGCAAGCTCGCCATGGCGAATGTCGATTCGGTGCCGGCGGGCAAATATGGCAAAGCCTCGCTGCAAAAGCTCGGCGTCTGGAGCGATGTGGAAGGCAGCGTGGCACAGGCCGAAAACGTGCGCGCCGCGCTGCTCCTCGTATCTCGCGGCGAAGCGCCGCTCGGCATCGTGTATAAGACGGACGCGGTGTCCGACCCGAGTGTTCGAATCGTCGCGACCTTTCCCGCCGATTCGCACGAGCCGATTGTCTATCCCTTTGCCCTGACGGCGGACACGAACTCGACGCAAGCCGAAGCCTTTCTCACCTTTCTGAAAAGCGACGCAGCCGCCGCGCTGTTTCGGAAACAGGGTTTCACGATCCTCGATCCGGCCCGCCCGTAAGCGTCGGGCGAGGTCGAGGCATGGAAACAGCATGGGGCTTCAGCCCGGACGAATGGACGGCCGTGCGACTCAGCCTTCGCGTGGCGAGCGTCGCGACGCTGGCCAGCCTGCCCTTCGCGCTTCTGGTCGCCTGGCTCCTCGTGCGCACCCGCTTTCCTGGCAAGACGCTGCTGAACGGTCTCGTTCATCTGCCGCTGGTTCTGCCCCCGGTGGTCACGGGCTACGTTCTGCTGCTGCTGTTCGGGCGGCGCGGGCCACTAGGCATCTTCTTCGAGTCCTGGTTCGGACTGGTCTTCTCGTTCCGCTGGACCGGCGCCGCGCTTGCCTCCGCCGTGATGGGGTTTCCGCTCATGGTGCGGGCGATCCGCCTGTCGCTGGAGGCGATCGACCGCCGGCTGGAGGATGCCGGCGCGACGCTCGGCGCGGGCCCAGTCTGGGTCTTCCTCCTCGTGACCCTGCCCCTCGCCCTGCCCGGCATTCTGGCGGGCCTCATTCTGGGTTTCGCCAAGGCAATGGGCGAGTTTGGTGCCACCATTACCTTCGTCTCCAACATTCCCGGCGAAACACAGACGCTTCCGGCAGCGATCTATACGCTCACCCAAGTGCCAGGTGGGGATGCTGCGGCGCTGCGCCTGACGGCACTCTCCGTCGCTCTCTCCATGGCCGCACTGATCGCCTCCGAGTGGCTGGCGACGCGGCTCAACCGACGCGTCGGCTCTGCATGAGCCTCGATGTGTCCGTGCGCCAGCGCCTCGGCGCGTTTCAACTCGACATCGCCTTCCGCGCCGAAGGCGGGCTGACCGCGCTGTTCGGGCGCTCGGGCTCGGGCAAGACCTCGCTGGTGAATCTCGTCTCTGGTCTCACGCGGCCGAATGAGGGGCGGATTGCGATGGGAGACCGTGTGCTGGCCGATACGAAGACCGGGCTGTTCGTCCCCGCCCATCGACGCCGGATCGGCTATGTCTTCCAGGAAGCGCGCCTGTTTCCCCATCTAACGGTGCGGCAGAACCTCGTCTTCGGCCGATGGTTCGCGCCTCGGGCGGAACGACGCGCGGATTTCGACGGGGTGGTCGATCTCCTCGGCCTATCCTCGCTTCTCGCGCGCCGTCCGCAGCGCCTCTCGGGTGGAGAAAAGCAGCGGGTCGCCATCGGCCGCGCGCTTTTGGCCAGCCCACGCCTTCTTCTGATGGACGAGCCGCTGGCCGCGCTGGACGAGGCACGGAAGGCGGAGATCATCCCCTATATCGAACGGCTGCGCGACGAGGCGGGCGTGCCGATCCTCTATGTCAGCCATTCCGTCTCCGAAGTGCGACGGCTCGCCTCGCATCTGGTGGTTCTCGCCAACGGCCGCGTCGTCGCCAACGGACCGGCTGCCGGCGTGATGGATCGTCTCGACCTGTTTCCGCTCGCAGCCGATCAGGAGCCGGGCCGAGAACTCGATGCACAGGTCGTCTCGCATGACCCATCCTATGGGCTGACCACCGTCGCATTGGCAGGCGCGCGGTTTCATCTCCCCACCGTCGCCGCTCCGATCGGCAGTCCTCTGCGGCTGCGCATCCGCGCGCGGGACGTGATGATCGCGACACGAGCGCCGGATGGGATCAGCGCGCTGAATGTCGCGCGCGGGCGGATCGTGTCCGTGCGCCCCGATGGCCGCAGCGGCATGGATCTGGTGCTGGATTGCGCGGGTGACGAAATCCTCGCGCGCATCACGCGCCGCTCCTTCGACGAACTCGGCCTGCATCCCGGCACCATGGTCTATGCCGTGGTCAAGGCGGTGGCCTTTCGCCCGGCCGGCGAGCGCCTGCCAGAGGACTGATCTCAGACGAAACGCAGCGTCGCCAGCGGCTTCAGCGCGGCCTCCAACGGTTCGACGATAGAAGGTTCGCGTCCGTCGACCGCGACCACACAGGACGCGAAGGCGACGGGCTCGCGCAGAAGAGCGGCAAAGGCCGTCGCCCAGGCCCGTGTGTCATCGCGTGTCGGAATGCGGGTCGATGTGATCTGGGCCAGTCCGGGGACGGCCAGAAGCCCGGCCAGTCGCGCGGGCGATAGATCCAACACAGCGGCCGGGGTAATGAGGCGGCCCATGAAGCCGGCCGGCCGATAGCCATCCGCGATCAGCCAATCGGCTAGGCCGGGCACACGCCCTTCCGTTTGGAGAAGCGGGCCTGCGCGCGTCCAGGCTGCCTCGGCGCGGCGGCCGGGCACGGTGACGAGAAGAATCGTCCGAGTCTCCATGCTGTCGGCCTGTGCGCCCCAGGGACGGGCCACGGCCCCGCCAGCCAGCGCCAGCCCACCAGCCAGAACCGCGCGACGCGTCGGGCCACTCGTCACGCCTTTCATGATCCACCTTCCTCGATCTGGATGGTCTGGCGCAGAAGCTGCGTGCGGTCGGCCGAGGGGCCGACGAGGATTTCATATTCACCCGGCTCGACGGAGGGCGTCAGATCGGGGCCAGGAAAAGCGAGAGCAGCCACGGGCAGCGTCAGCATCGTGCGCGCCTCCTCGCCCGGACGCAGCGCCAGGCGATTGAAGCCCTTGAGTTCGAGCAGCGGCCGGGCGACGCGCGCCACGGGCTTGCGCACGAAGAGGAAGACCGTTTCTTCCGCCAGATGCTCGCCGTCGTTGGCAAGATCGACCGCGACCGTGATCGTCTCGTTGCCCTTCGGCCGCTTCGGCTCGACCTCCAGCGAGGCATAGCGGACCCGCCCATAGGTCAGACCATGGCCGAAGGCGAAGAGCGGCGTCGTCGGCAGGTCGATATATTTGCTGGTATAGTGCCCATCGGACGCCGGCCGGCCTGACGGCCGTTCGCCGAAGAAGATCGGCACCTGCCCGACCGAGCGCGGCCAGGTGATCGGCAGTCGGCCCGAGGGCGAGGCGCGCCCGGTCAGAAGATCGGCGACCGCATGACCCGCCTCGCTGCCGAGGAACCATGTCGCCAGAACCGCATCGGCCCGGGCAAAAAGCCAAGGCACGGCGATCGGCCGGCCGGAGGACAGGAGCACGACGGTCGGCCGGCCGAGATCGAGAACGGCGCGGGCGAAATTAGCTTGATCGCCCGGCAGGTCGAGCCCCGTGCGGCTCGCGGCTTCGCCGCTCATGTCGCGCGTCTCGCCGATGGCCAGAATTACGAGATCGGCCTCGCGGCAAAGCGCCAGCGCCGCTTCCGGCCCGCCCTCTTCCGCCTCGTCCACACCGACGCCGCGCGCATGGGAAATGGTGCAGTCCGGCCTGATCTCGCGCAGCCCTTGCAGGAAGGTGACGCACTCGCCCGCCTCCCCCGCGCCGGACCAGCTTCCCATCATGTCCGTCGCCGCATCGGCCAAGGGGCCAACCATAGCGATCCGCTGCGGACGCTCGGACAGGGGCAGGACCGAATGGCGATGGCTCAGCAGCACGGCCGAGCGCCGCGCCGCCTCGCGCGCCAGCGGGCGGTGCTCGGGCAGAAGCGCCCCGGCGCCCTCACCGCCGGGCGCAAGCCCGCGCATCGGATCGTCGAAGAGGCCGAGACGCTCCTTCAGCGCCAGGACGCGGCGCGTGCTCGTCTCGATCTCGCCAAGGGTCACAAGCCCGCGCTCCAGGGCAAGAGGCAGCCCCTGCTCATAAGCGCCGCTCATCATGTCGATGTCGACGCCGGCCTTCAGCGCCAGTGCGGCGGCTTCGGTAAGATCGGTCGCGACGCCATGCGCGACGAGTTCCGCAATCGCGTTGTAATCGCTGATGACGACGCCATCGAACCCCGCCTCGCCGCGCAGCCAGCCGTTTAGGAGCGGGCCATTGGCCGTCATCGGAACGCCCGATAGATCGGAAAAAGCTGGCATGACGGCCGCGCAGCCCGCCGCGATGGCCGCTTGAAACGGTGGCAGATAGGCTTCGCGCAGCGTGCGCTCGGACATGTCGGTCGAGGCATAGTCGCGCCCCGCCGAGGCCGCGCCATAGGCGACGAAATGCTTCACGGTGGCCGCGACGCTCCTCGGATCGGACAGATCGTCCCCCTGAAAGCCACGCACCTTGGCCGCGCCGAACAGTGACTGGACATAAGGGTCCTCGCCCGCACCCTCCACCACGCGGCCCCAGCGCGGATCGCGCGAGACGTCGAGCATGGGTGCGAAGGTGAGCGCCACGCCGTCGACGGCCGCTTCACGCGCGCTCGCCCGCGCCGTCGCCTCCCAAAGCGACGGGTCGAAGGCGGCGGCTTCGGCCAGCGGCACGGGAAACACCGTGCGATGCCCGTGCACGACGTCGAAGCCCAGCAGCAGCGGGATTTTCAGGCGCGATTCCTCGATCGCGACGCGCTGGATGTCGCGCACAGACTTCGGGCCGAAGACGTTGAGGAGGCTCCCCGCCCGCCCCGCGCGCACCGCGCCGGACGCATCGCCGCCGAGAATCGGCCCGGTGACGGAAAAGCCGGCGGCCAGCATGTTGAGCTGGCCGATCTTCTCCGTCAGCGTCATCTGCGACAGAAGCGCGTCGATGCGCGATGCGGACATGGGCAGGTCTCCGTCTCGAGAGATGTCTTGGACCATGGCGATGGGCCGCCTATCAACCGGTCCTGCGACGAGAATGAGGCCGCGCGTAGGGGCCTGCCCCAGGCGCGGACCGCTTGCCGGCTGACCATCTCCATGGATAAGCATGGTCTTTCGTCCATGGGAGAGGTGCGCGGATGGCCGTCTTTTCGGTTCGTCACAAGACGGTGTTCTATTACGCTCGGCCGGTCTCGTTCGGCGAGCACAGGCTGCTGTTCCGTCCGCGCGACAGCTACGACCAGCGCCTGCTCACCTCCACGCTCGATATCGATCCGGCCCCGGCCGACATTCGATGGATGCACGACGTTTTCGGAAACTGCGTCGCTCTAGTCAGCTTCGACACGCCGGCCAAGCGCCTGTCCTTCGACGCGCGGCTGACGGTGGATCACGCCCCGCAGGCCGCGCCCGACTTCCAGATCGACCCGGCCGCCCTCACCTATCCGTTCGACTATGGCGCGGACGATCGGCTCGATCTCGGACAGACCATCGAGCGCCATTATCCCGACCCGCAGGACGAGGTCGGCAAATGGGCGCGGCGCTTCCTCGCCCACGGGGACCGGCATACGGATACGGGCAAGCTCCTGATGACGCTGTGCTACGCGATCCGCGAGTGCTTCTCCTATGCGCGCCGACACGAGCGAGGGACGCAGACGCCCTACGAGACGCTGCTGCTGCGCAAGGGCACCTGCCGCGACTTCGCGTTGTTCATGATGGAGGCCGTTCGCTCGCTCGGCTTCGCCGCCCGCTTCGTCACCGGCTATATCTATGTGCCGGATCGGGATGGGTCGGATACGCTGGGCGGCGGCGCCACCCATGCCTGGTGCCAGGTTTTCCTGCCGGGCGCCGGGTGGATCGAATTCGACCCAACCAACGGCATCGTCGGCAATCGTGATCTGATCCGGGTGGCCGTGGTCCGCGACCCCACGCAGGCGACGCCCTTGTCCGGTACCTTCAGCGGCGCCGCTGCCGACAGTCTCGGCATGACGGTGCAGGTCAACGTCACCACCGAAGGTAGATTGGAAGGGACACTGCCTATCGAAGAGGCAATTTGTAAAAAGATTGGAACATAAGCAGCGTTCGTGCCTTCATAGCGAAACGGCGCACTCCGCGCCGCGCGAAGGGGACTCACGAATGCGGATCAAGGCAGGCTTCACGCTGGGTTATGAATGCGCGCAGCCCACGCCCATGCTTCTCGTCCTGAATATCCACCCATCGCGACGGGTCGATCTTTTGAGTGAGCAGGTGCTTTACTTCGACCAGCAAGTGCAGCCTTGGACCTACACGGACGGGTTCGGCAACTCCTGCACGCGCATTCTCGCGCCGGCCGGCACGACGCATATTTCAACGAGCTTCGAAATCTACGACTCCGGCGAGCCTGACGCCGTTGCCTGGAACGCCGTGCAGCACGAAATTCAGGACCTGCCCGACGAGGTGCTCGTCTATCTTCTTGGCAGCCGCTATTGCGACACCGACAAGCTCGCGAACTTTGCCTGGCAGCAATTCGGGCACACCGCGCCGGGCTGGGGCCGGGTGCAGGCCGTCTGCGATTTCGTGCACAACCATATCGCCTTCAACTATCAGAACGCCGATTCCACGCGCTCGGCGCATGGGGGGTTCACGGATCGCACCGGCGTCTGCCGCGATTTCGCGCATCTGGCGATCACGCTCTGCCGCTGCCTCAACATTCCCGCGCGCTACTGCACGGGCTATCTCGGCGACTTCGGCGTTCCTCTTTCGCCCGCTCCCATGGACTTCAGCGCCTGGTTCCAGGTCTATCTCAGCGGCCGCTGGTACACGTTCGACGCGCGTCATAATTTCCCGCGCATCGGCCGCATTCTGATGGCGACAGGCAGGGACGCGACAGACGTCGCCCTGTCCACCAATTTCGGCCCCGCCCTCCTTTCGCATTTCCATGTCGTTACCGAGGAAGCGTTCGCCTACGCCTGACGGCGAGGTGATCTGCGACGGATTCGTCAGCCGGCTCATGAGCACGGAACGGGCGAGCCCTTGCCCGATTGCAGTTTCGATAGCGCCGCAGGGCGCTCGGACTTCAATCGGATAGGTAGGACATGGCCGATAGCACGCAGATTCAAGAACATATGGAAATCCTCGGCTCCGACGGGGAGCATGTCGGAACCGTCGATCGCCTCGATGGTGCGCGTATGAAGCTGACGCGCACCGACCCGGCCGCCGGGGGCGAACACCACTTCATCCATGTGGACTCGGTGGAAAGCGTGGAAGATGGCAAGGTCCGCCTGAACCGGACGGGGGCGCAGGCGCGCGACGAATGGGGCGTGGAAAGCGTCGGTGGCTTCACGGCGGAGGATCACGAGCATGGCGCCGAGCCCGGCTCGGCGAGGGTCGGCCCATGAGCCGCCTTCCGAACCATCCGCAAACCGGCATCCGCGCCGCGCTCATGGCTGCTGCGCTGCTCACCGTCTCGCCGGCCGCCTTCGCGCAAGTGCCCTCGCCCGCACAGGCTGCGCCCAAGCTCGAAAAGCTGGCCGATTTCCCCCATCAGGTAACGGGCGTGACCGTCGCCGAGGATGGCCGCGTCTTCGTCAACTTCCCACGCTGGACCGAGGATTCGCCCGTATCCGTCGCCGAACTCACCAAGGCCGGCACACTGAAGCCCTATCCGAGCGACGAATGGAACGCGTGGCGCAACGCGCGCAAGGACGAGATGGACGCCAGCCAGCACTGGGTCTGCGTCCAGAGCGTGGTGGCCGATGGGCGCGGCCATGTCTGGGTGCTCGATGCCGCCGCGCCCGCGCAGTCTCTGCTGGTGCCCAAGGGCGCCAAGCTCGTGCGCATCGACCTTGCAACGAACGAGATCGGGCAGACCATCGCTTTCGACGAGACGGCCGCGCCGCAGGGTTCTTATCTCAACGATGTGCGCTTTTCGCCGGACGGACGCCACGCCTTCATCACCGATTCCGGTGCCAAGGGCGCGCTTCTGGTGGTGGATCTCGAAAGCGGAAAAGCCCAGCGCGTGCTGGACGGCCATCCGTCCACGCAGGTCGAGAAAGGCGTGGAGGTCAAAGCCGACGGCCAAGTGCTGCGCCGTCCCGATGGGCGCGGCGTGGAATTCGCCGCCGATGGCATCGCCCTCTCGAAAGACGGCCAGTATCTCTATTGGCAGGCGATCAAGGGCAAAACACTCTATCGCGTCGCGACTGAAACGCTTGTTGGCTCCGGTCTGAAGGGGGACGACGTTTCGAGCGCGGTGGAGCCCTTCGGCGAGAACGGCGTGGCGGACGGGCTGCTGATCGGGCGCGAGAGCGGAGCCATGTATGTGACCGCGCCGGAGGAAGATGCCGTGAAACGGCGCGACCTCTCCGCCGGCCCATCGGGCAAGCCGGAAATCCTCGTGAAGGACGAGCGGTTGCGCTGGCCCGATACGTTCAGCGAAGCGCCGGATGGCTCGGTCTATGTCACGACCTCGCGCATTCAGGACTCCGCCTTCTTCAAACCGGACGCACCGGCCAGCCTGCCAACGCAGCTTTGGCGGATCAGCTTCGGCGAATGAGCCTGCGCAATTCGTAGAAAAGGCCGGCGCTTTGCCGGCCTTTTCGTTGCAACCCGTGCGACGGCAACAACAAGGGAAAGCCTCGCCCGACTTGCAGCCGAGGCCCGCAAACGGCATGGAGACGGCAGGAATGTTTGTCGCCGCGCCGAGATCGCGGCCTTGAGACTGAAAAAGGCTTCATCATGAGCGCCGCAACGGACATGACGCAGGCTGCGTCCGCCGTGCCGACCGGCTATGCCGCCCGTCGCACCTTCGCCATCATCTCCCACCCGGACGCCGGCAAGACGACGCTGACGGAAAAGCTGCTGCTCGCCGGCGGGGCCATCAACATGGCCGGCGCGGTCAAGGCGCGCGGCGAGAACCGCCGCGCCCGGTCCGACTGGATGGAGATCGAGCAGTCGCGCGGCATCTCCGTCACCTCTTCGGTCATGACCTTCGAGCGCGAGGGCATCACCTTCAACCTACTCGACACGCCGGGCCACTCGGACTTCTCGGAAGACACCTATCGCACGCTGACCGCCGTCGACAGCGCCATCATGGTGGTGGACGCGGCCAAGGGCATCGAGTCCCAAACGCGCAAGCTCTTCGAGATCTGCCGCCTGCGCGACATTCCCATCATCACCTTCGTCAACAAGGTGGATCGCGAAGGCCGCAGCCCGTTCGAGGTGCTGGACGAGATCGAGGAGGCGCTGGCGCTCACCGTCTCTCCGCAGGTCTGGCCTGTCGGCATGGGCACCGATTTCCAGGGCTGCTACGATTTCGCCCATGACGAGTTCATCTATTCCAAGACCCGCGCCAACGGCCCCTGCGACAGTCTGAAGAAGGTCGAAGGGCTGGACGACCCGGCCTTCACCTCCATGATCGCGCCTCACGTGCTGGAGCGCTTCGCGGAAGAAGCCGAACTCGCGCGCGAGGGCTATGCGAGCTTCGACGCCGACGCCTATCGCCAGGGGCATCTGACGCCCGTCGTCTTCGGCAGCGCGCTGCGCGACTTCTCGGTGGACCAGCTCTTGCGCATCGTCGCGCGCTTTGCCCCGCCGCCGCGCCCGCAGCCCTCCGACAAGGGGCCGGTCGAGCCGACCAATGACGAGGTTTCGGCCTTCGTCTTCAAGGTTCAGGCCAATATGGACCCGAACCATCGCGACCGAGTCGCCTTCGTGCGTTTCTGCTCGGGCCATTTCAAGCGCGGCATGAAGCTGAATCATGTGCGCTCGGGCAAGCCGCTGGCCGTCAACAACCCGATCTACTTCTTCGCGCAGGAGCGCGCGCTGACGGAAGAAGCCTTCGCGGGCGACGTGATCGGCATTCCCAACCACGGCACGCTGCGCGTCGGCGACACGCTGACCGAAGGCGCGGCCTTCCGCTTCACAGGCCTGCCCTCTTTCGCGCCCGAAGTCATGCGCCGCGTGCGCTTGGAAGACACGATGCGCATGAAGCAGCTCCGCCGTGCGCTGGAGGATCTGGCCGAGGAAGGTCTCGTGCAGGTCTTCAAGCCCATGTTCGGCTCGAACTGGATCGTCGGCGTCGTCGGCCCGCTCCAGCTCGACGTTCTCGCCTCCCGCATTCGGGGCGAATACAAGACCGAGATCGGCTTCGAGCCCGTGCCCTATTCCACCGCGCGGTGGATTTCGTCGGCCGACGAGCGCAAGCTCAAGGACTTCATCAAGGACAACGGCATGAGCATCGCGCTCGATCGCGACGAGCGGCCGGTCTTTCTACCGAAAAGCGACTGGGAGCTGCGTTACGCCCGCGAGCGCAACCCGGACATTTCCTTCGATGAGACCCGCGAACTGGTGGCGGTTTGACATGTCTCAGGCCGGTGGGTGCGGATGATGCCCGCCGGCTTTCTTGGGTCGATCTCTGTTGGAGCTATTGGCAAGAGAAGCGATGGCCTGAGCGGCAAACGCCTGACGGCGTTTGCCTGAGGTGACGCACCGTTTCCTGTGTGGAGCATTGACCGGCCACCACCGCATCGCAACAGTGCGCCGAACTCGTATCCCACAGGGAGACTTAATATGAAAAAGGTCGCCGTACTCGTCGGCTCGCTCCGCAAGGATTCCATCAACCGAAAGTTCGCCCATTCGCTGGGCAAGCTCGCGGAAGGCCGGCTGGAATTTCACTTCGTCGAACTCGGAGACGTGCCGATGTACAATGACGATCTCCTGGCGGACATGCCCGCGCCCGTCGCCCGCCTGAAAAGCGAGATCGCCTCGGCCGACGCGGTGCTCTTCGTCTCGCCCGAATATAACCGCTCCTTCCCCGCCGTCCTGAAGAACGCCATCGACTGGGGTACCCGCCCCTATGGCCAGAACGTCTTCGCGGCCAAGCCCGGCGGTCTCGTCGGCACCTCGCCGGGCGCGGGCGGCGCGGGCACTGGGCAGAACCACCTGAAGAGCGTGCTCAACGTCGTGGACGTCGTGCTCATGGGCCAGCCGGAAGTCTATTTCCACTACAAGCCGGAGCTTTTCGCCGAGGATGGCTCGGTGACGGACGAGGCGACCAAGGCCTTCCTTCAGCGCTATGTCGACCGTTTCGTGCAGTGGATCGAGCGCACGTCGGAGCCCAAGGTCAACGCCCAGCCCGACGCGGCCTGAGCCTCAGGGCAGATCGCGCATCGCGATCCTGACGATCCCGCGCGCGTCCATCTCAGCTCGGGCGCGCGCGAGCGAACCATCGAGATCGATGCCGCGGCAGGCATCCTCGACCACCACGACCTCCAGCCCTGCTTCGCGTGCGTCAAACGCCGTCCAGGCGACGCAGAAATCCGTGGCGAGGCCGCAGAGAAACACGCGGTCGACGCCAAGATCGCCGACATATCCGGCCAGCCCCGTGGGGCTCACGCGATCCGCCTCGCGAAATCCCGAATAGCTGTCGACGGCAGGGTTCAGGCCCTTGCGGATCACCGCCCGCGCGTGGGGAATGTCGAGGCCGTGGTGGAACTCCGCCCCGTTCGTCCCCTGAATGCAATGATCGGGCCAGAGAACCTGCGTGCCATAGGACAGTTCTACCGTCTCGAACGGCGTCTTGCCATGGGTCGAGGCGAAGGAGGCGTGGCCGGCCGGGTGCCAATCCTGCGTCAGGATCACATGCCGGAAGCGCCGGCCCAGCGCATTGGCAAGCGGCACCACGGCATCGCCCTCAGTCACGGCCAGCGCGCCGCCCGGGCAGAAGTCGTTCTGCACATCCACCACCACCAACGCGTCGCGGTCACTCGGGGTCAGGTCCATGGATTCGCCCTTCTGAAACGTACGGTAAAGCTAAGCGGGAGACCCCACTCCTGCCAAGCACCTGCTGCGGCGCAGCGGGAACGAAGCGAAGCCTTCGCGGGTTCGACCTCAATGAGTTCCGAGTGGAGGACACGGCGATGAAATGGACCCTCGTCATGGCATCGATCAGCCTGATGGCGGGCCTGTCCGCCGCCTCGGCCCAAAGCGATCTTGATGCCCTTCGCTGGAAGAACCGCATCCTTATCCTCTTCGCGCCGGAGACGAACGACCCCGCGCTCACCCAGCAGAAGCAGCGCCTCCTGTCGGACCGCGAAGCCCTGTCGGAGCGCGACCTCGTGGTGCTGAGCGTCGCGGGCGAGCGGGTCGAGGCTCTGTACGGAGACCCGAAGGCGCAGCACAGCGCCGCGGCGCTGCGCCGCCATTTCGGCTTCGGAGCCAAGCCCGAATTCGAAGCCATCCTGATCGGCAAGGATGGCGGCGTGAAATGGCGCAGCGACGCGCCGTTCGAGCCCAAGGCCATGAACGCCGTCATCGACGCCATGCCGATGCGGCGCTCGCAGAGGTGACCTTTCAATGCGGAAGGCTTAGGTCTTTCGCTTCTTCTTCTCGTCCTTCACCATGCGCTCATATTGCTCGACCAGCTTCGGGTCGGCGGGCTTGGGCGAGAGGTCGACACCGGCCGACAGGCGATCGGCAATCGTGCCCAGCGCCTCGATGCGCGCATGGCGCTTGTCGTTGGCGGGTACCACGAGCCAGGGCGCGCAATGGCTGGACGTTCGCTCCAGCATTTCGTTCGCTGCGTCCTCGTATTCCGACCATTTGTCGCGGTTGCGGAAATCCTCGTAGGAGAGCTTCCAGCGTTTCAGCGGATCGTTCATCCGGTCTTCGAATCGCTTCATCTGTTCATCGGCATCGATGAACAGGAAAATCTTGACGATACGCGTTCCCGCGTCGGTCAGGAGGCGCTCGAACTCGTTGATTTCCCCATAGGCGCGCCCCCATTCCGCCGGCTTGGCGAAGCCCTCAACCCGCTCTACCAGAACGCGGCCGTACCAGGAGCGGTCGAAGACGCAGATTTCTCCCGTAGCCGGAAGCCTCGCCCAGAAGCGCGAGAGATAATGATGCTGCAGGTCCTGCGGCGTCGGCGCGGCGATGGGCCAGACCTTGAAGCCGCGCGGGTCCATCACGGCCGACATACGCCGGATCGCGCCGCCCTTGCCGGCCGCGTCCCATCCCTCGAATACCACCACGGCGCTATCGCCCGTGTGCAGATAGGCCTGCTGGATTTCCTGAAATTTCAGCTGAATGGCCTTGAGCCGATCCTCGTAGAGCGCCTTGTCGAGCTTGGCTCCCATGTCGAGCCTGTCGAGCGGCCGATGGCCTGCATGGGTCGTGTCCTCGTGATGCGCCATGGGAATCTCCTCTCCTGTCTCGAACGTCCCGCCATAGCTATCGGCCGGGCCTCGACCGACCAGTGGCGACACCTCAAAGAGCGCAAGCCGTTGCTCGAACCATAGCCAACCATAGGTTCGGGATCGTTGCGACGGATCGCACGTTTCTCAAGCATGCCCGATCATGGGCGAGGCTTCGAAAGACCCCATGCTGCAATCCGTGACGATCGAAACGCAGGCCTCGAATGTCGATGCGCTGGTGCCGCTTCACCCCTTGGGCGCGACCGCGAGTCTCATTCGCGAGCGAGCGGCAGAAGCGAGGGGCCGCCCGATCGTCTATGTCGCGCAGACGGTTCGCCGTGCGAAAGAGCTGATGGCTATTCTCGCCGGCTTCGACCCCGACCGCTCGCTGGCGTTCTTTCCGCCATGGGACTGCCTGCCCTATGACGGAAGCTCACCGTCCCGCTCGGTCATGGGGCAGCGCATGGGCGTCCTGCGCTGGCTCACCAACCCCAACAACAAGCCTGAGATCGTGCTGACCACCGCCGAGGCGATCCTGCGCCGCGTGCCCCCGGCCTCGATCTGGAACAGGCTGCACCGTGAGTTCCGCGTCGGCGACCGAATCGAAATCGGCGAGGTCGAAGCCTATCTGCGCGGTGTCGGCTATGTCTTCGACGACCGGGTGGACGAGCCGGGCGAGGCCGCGATCCGGGGCCGGGTCATCGACTTCTTCCCCGCCGCCGCGCCTCTGCCTTGCCGCATCGAGCATGAAGACGGGATCGTCAGCGCGATCCGCTCCTATGATCCGGTGACACAGAGAACGCTGGGCTCCAGCGACATGTTGATCGTCGATCCCGCGAGCGAGGTTCCCGGCGCGGCCCCAGCGCCCTCCGGCGAAAGCGTCGGCCGAGAGCACTGGCTCTGCCAACATTACGAAACGGGCCTCGCTACGCTGTTCGACTACGTGGACGAGGCCAGCGTTCTTTTGGAAGACGGGGTCGAGCTTCGTGTCGGCTCGTTCTTCGAAACCATCGCCAATGGTTTCGAGGAAGCCGGGGCGGGCCGAGGCAAGCGCCGTGCGCCCAAGCCGGAGCGCATGTTCCTTCAGCGCGAGGAATGGGAGACTCTCGTCGGCACGCGTCTTCTGGCGACGATCCATGATGGCGACGAGTCGTTCGAGCTGCCGCGTTTCGCCGAGATGGACGCGCCCTGGCGTGCTTTGGCCGACTATCTCGACAGCCAAAGCAAGAACATGACCGTCATTCTCGCCGCGCCCGATCAGGGGCTTCTGAAGGAATGGTCACGTCGCTTCCGCCGCAATCTCGGCCGCAGCCTCGAACTCGACGCGGATTGGGCGACAGCGCTCGCGTCCAAGAAGAAAGACGCAGGCTTCGGACTGGTTCTTCCCGTCGCGCATGGGTTCAGGGTGCCGGGCCACAAGGCCGTCGTCGTCACCGTGCAGGATCTCGGCGGCTCGTCGGCGGTCTCGCGGCGCGCGGACTCGGCCTCTTCGCTTCTGGCACCGGCCGATGCTACCTTCTCGCTCGGCGACGCGCTGGTCCATCTCGACCACGGCATCGGCCTTCTGGAAGGGCTGACGGAGGTCGAGCAGGACGGCACCAAACGGGACGCGGTTCGCCTGCGCTATGCCGACAATGCCACGCTGCTCGTGCCCGTTCGCGAGATCGGTGCGCTCTGGCGTTATGGCGGCCAAGGCACCGGCGTGACACTCGACCGCCTCAAGGGCGGCAATTGGATCGAGCGACGCAATCGCCTGCTTCAGGACGTGCATCGGACGGCCGAGGGGCTGGTCGAGATGGCGCGCGCCAAGGCCAAGCGCCGCACCAAGGCCCTGCGGCCCGACCGGCGCGATTTCGAGCGCTTTTGCGGCCGCTTCCCGCATGAGTTGTCGAACGATCAGGCAGCCGCGGTGGATGCCGTGCTGGAGGATCTCGCGAGCGGAAAGCCTATGGATCGCCTCGTTTGCGGTGATGTCGGCTTCGGCAAGACGGAGGTCGCCCTCCGGGCGGCAGCGGCCGTCGCCTTCAGCGGCCGTCAGGTGGCCATCGTCGCACCGACAACCGTTCTTGCGCAGCAGCATATGCGCACGGTCCAACGCCGGTTTGCGGGCTTCGGCATCGAAGTCGCGCACCTCTCGCGGCTTTCGACCCCCGCCGAAGCCCGCCGCGTCAAGGCCGGGCTGGCGGACGGTTCGATCCGTATCGTGGTCGGGACCCATGCCGTCGGCGGCAAGGGTGTCGGCTTTGCCGACCTCGGGCTTATGGTGATCGACGAGGAGCAGCGCTTCGGCGCCAAGCAGAAGGAAACCCTGCGCTCGCTCGGAAAGGACGCTCATCTGCTGACGCTGACGGCCACGCCCATTCCGCGCACCTTGCAGGCAAGCTTCGTCGGGTTGAACGATCTCAGCATCGTCGCGACGCCGCCGGTTCTGCGCCAGCCTATCCAAACGGTTCTGGCGTCGTTCGAGGATGACCGAGTGCGCGAAGCCTTGGAGCGCGAGACCAGACGTGGCGGCCAGAGCTTTGTCGTTTGCCCGCGTGTCGAGGATATCGAGCCCATGCGAGAGCGCCTGACGCGGATCGTGCCCGATCTCGACTTGGCCGTGGTTCACGGCAAGCTGCCGGCCGAGGAGGTGGACGACACGATGCTGCGCTTCACCGAAGGGCATGGCGACGTTCTCCTCGCCACCAACATCATCGAGAGCGGATTGGACGTGCCGGCCGCCAACACGATGATCGTCTGGCACCCGGATCGCTTCGGCCTGTCGCAACTGCACCAGCTTCGCGGGCGCGTGGGACGCGGCACACGGCGGGGCGTCGCCTATCTCCTGACCGAGCCCGGTCGGTCGCTGACGCCAGAGACCGAGCGCCGCCTTCGCACTCTGGAAGCGCTGAACCGCCTCGGCGCGGGCTTCGAAATCAGCGCGCGCGATCTCGACATGCGCGGCGCGGGCGAGCTTCTGGGCGAAGAGCAGGCGGGCCATCTCCAGCTCGTCGGCCTCGCGCTCTACCGCCATGTGCTCGGCCGCGCGCTGACCGTGGCGAGCGGCGGCGCGGTTCTGGACGAATGGCGGCCCGACGTGGCGCTGGGCGTCGCCGGCCGCATCCCGGCCGAATACGTGCCCGACGAGGAAACCCGTCTCAATCTTTATGCCGAGATCGACCGGGCACATGACCGCGCCGGTCTGGACGAACTCGCCGCCGACATCGAAGATCGTTTCGGCAAGCCGCCCGCTGCCACGCGTACGCTTCTGAAACTGGCGGAGGTGCGGGTCCGTTGCGCCGAACTCGGCATCCAGAAAATGGCGGCCGGTCCGAAAGGCATCGCGGCCACGTTCCGAACAAAGGACGACGCCAAGCTCGGAGCGGCAGCCAAACTCTCCAAGGACTGGAAGTGGACCGATATGAAGCTCGTTTATCCCATCGCGACGCAAACCGTCGCCGAGCGATTCGAGGCGGCGACCCATCTTCTGGACAGGGTGGACCCGGCCGAAGAATGAGCGCGCGGGTCTCGGCCGGCTTCGTCCGGCCACACGCGATCCCGGACGAGGTGGAGCATGTCTTCGCGATCGGCGACGTGCATGGGCGTGTGGACGAGCTTGCGGCGCTCCTCGCCCAATTCGAGCAGAGCACGGGCGCGACGCGGCGCAGCGCGCTCGTCTTTCTGGGCGACGTCGTAGATCGTGGCCCGTCGAGCCGCGAGGTCGTGGCGCTGGTGGATCAGGCCCTGTCGCGCTGGCCGGACAGCGTGTTCTGCCTCGGCAATCACGATGACTGGTTTCATCGCTTCCTTCTGGCCGATCTCGAATTCGAGGAGGAAGTCGATCTCTGGCTGATGCAGGGCGGGGAGGAAACGATGCGCTCCTTCGGGGCAGATCCGCTGCGGCCGCGCGAGGCGCGAGAGAGCGTCCTAAGCGAGCATCCTGTCTGCATCGACCTGCTCGGCCGCGCGGTTCTCCTCGCCACGTGGAAGGGGTTCGTCTTCGTCCACGCCGGCATCGACCCGGCTGCGTCGCTGGAGCGCCAGACGCGCCGCACTTGCCTCTGGACTCGCGCGCCGTTTCTCGACCATCGCGCTCCTCTGCCCGGTCTTGTCGTCCATGGGCACACGCCGCAGGTTCCCGCCCGCCCTCACGTGACCGAAAACCGCATCTCGCTCGACACCGGTGCTTTCTTCAGCGGGACGTTGACGGCGCTGGAAATCGACGGCGCACGATCGGAAATCCGCTTCTGGCAATCCCGGCATGGCGGGAAAGCCCAACATGTCGACCCGGTCGTGCTGGAGCGCGGATACGACCTGCCGTTTCGGCCCGATGCGTCGCAGCCGGGTGTGTTCAGCCTCGCATTCCAGAGCCTCTCCGATAAGGGCTGAGCGATCTTTCATGCCCCGCGGATGCGCCGCGACTGGTCGCTCAAAGCAGGGCAAAAAAAAGGGCGGCCGAGGCCGCCCAGTTTGGCTGGAGTATCGAGCCATGAAAGAACCCGATGCCTGTTAAGTGGTTAAGTCAGGAGAAGGTTGCCATAATCCTTACGAATGTTTCACGAGGCATGTTCTCCCCATTTTCACACCGCGTCGCAACCAAGAACAAGGCGTGACGTTATGGCAGCGCTGACGGGCGCGGTCCGTCAGGCGTGTTTTTGACTGGCGATCGCCTTCTGCGATCGAGTCCAGCGAAGTTGAGGAGAACCCCATGTTCCGCGACAAGCCTTCGGCCTACGAGCGCGTGACGGATGCCCTGAGCGACATCGCAGATCGAATCGGAGAACTCGAAACCCAGGTCGCGGACCGCCTTCACCTGCGCCCCTCACGCGCCGAGCGCATTCGCCGCGCGGTGGAGCATGAGGTCGGGCGTCTCTACGGCGATCATGGTGCGTCGCGTTATCTGCCGTCTTTCCTCAGTGGCTGGTCGCTCCCCTCCTCCAGCGATGCCAAGGCCGGCTTCTACAAGGCCAAGCGCTCGTTCGAGGACGGCACGGCGGATGCCCGCAGCCGCTTGTCGGACAGCGCGTCCGATGCTCGCGATCACCTGTCCTCCTTCTCGCTTCCCTCGCTCTTCAGCCAGCGCGCCAGCTTCCATGGCGGTCGTGGCTATCAGCGCGGCGTCGATTTCTTCCGCGAACGCCCGAACACGTCGGCGGTGGTGATAGCCGGCGGCGCGATCCTCGCGCTCGGCGCGGCCGTTTATGTCACCAAGAAGATCGCCGATCATGCCGAAGAGCCCGACTATGAGGTCGTGCGCCGGGACGGCGATGTCGAAGTGCGCGACTACGACGCCATGATCGTCGCCGAAACGGTGAAGACCGGCTATCACGAGAAGGCCCGCCGTCGCGGCTTCGAGACGCTCTACGACTTCATCTCGGCGAACAATCGCTCGGGCAAGAAGATCGCGATGACCGTGCCGGTGCTTCAGCAGCTGTCGGACAGCGAAGGGCGCACCAAGGGCTGGGCCGTGCGCTTCATAATGCCGAAGAAATACACCAAGGCGAGCCTGCCGACGCCGAACTCGCATGATGTCACCATCAAGGAAGTCGATGCCAAGCGCATCGTGGCGATCCGCTTCAGCGGCAATTTCACGGCGTCCACCGCATCCAAGAAACTGATGACGCTGTACAATTATCTGGCCGACGAGAACCTGAAGCAGAAGGGCGACCCGATCTACGCGTTCTACAACGCGCCGTGGACGCCGGGCTTCATGCGCCGCAACGAAATCCTGATCGAAGTCGAACGCTGATCCGATCAGCGGTCCTGAACGTCTCGAAGGCGCGAGCGGAACACCCCGCCCGCGCCTTTCGCTTGAATGCGTCTCGCGTCACCCGAGCGTTCATCCGGGCTGTTGCATCGCCCCGGCTTCGGGCCGTACCAAAGTGGCATGACCCATGCCGACTCCCCACTCCCTGAATCCCTGAGCATAGACGCTGACGGACGCGCCTTTCATCTCGATCCGCGCGATCCCACCTTTTTCGCCGATCCCTATCCGGCCTATGCGGCGCTTTACGCCCAAGCGCCGGTGGCCTTCTGGCACGAGGCCGGTTGTCTCGCGGTCGCCTCGCATCCTCTGGTCGAGCGCATTCTGAAGTCGCGCGATTTTGGACGCGTCCTGTCGCAGGACGGCAGCGGCCGGCCGGTGCGCGGCGACATTCCCGATCATCTCGCGCATTTCTACGAGGTCGAGAACCATTCGCTGCTCGACCTGGAAGCCCCGGCACATACGCGGCTGCGCGCGCTCCTGACCCGCGCCTTCGTGTCACGACGAATCGAAGCGCTCGCGCCCGAGATCACATCCATTGTCGAAGACCTGATCGATCGCTTCGATCCGGCCGCGCCGGTCGAAATCGTCTCGGCCTTTGCCGAACCGCTACCGGTTGCCGTCATCGCCGGGCTGATCGGCGTGCCGCGCGAGGATGCGGGCCATCTCCTGCGCTGGTCGCACGCGATGGTCGCCATGTATCAGATGGGCCGCACGCCCGAGATCGAGCACCGGGCGAACGCAGCGGCGCGCGAGTTCCGCGACTATCTCCTCGAGGTGATCGGCGAGAAGCGGCGCAAGCCGACGGACGATCTCCTGTCCGGGCTGATCGGGGCCGAGACGGAGAGCGGCAAGCTGACGGAAGAGGAACTCGTCTCGCTCGTCGTCCTGCTCCTCAACGCCGGCCACGAGGCGACGGTTCATCAGATCGGCAATGCGCTGGCGGCGCTCGCGCGGCAACGGGTCCCGCTGGCCCCGCTGGGCGAAGACGATGCGCTTCTGGAACGCACGGTCGAAGAAGCACTGCGCTTCGACACGCCGCTCCATCTCTTCCGACGTTTCGCGCTGCGCGACGTCGAGATCGGCGATCGGATTCTAAAACGCGGCGAAGAGGTCGCGCTGCTTCTGGCGGCGGCCAATCACGATCCGGCAGTGTTTCCCGAGCCCGGACGTTTCGACGCCGGACGCGCGCGCATTCCGCATGTCTCCTTCGGGGCGGGCGTCCATTTCTGCATCGGCGCGCCGCTCGCCCGCCTGGAACTGAAGATCGCTTTCCGAGGCCTCGCCCGCCGCTACCCTACGCTGGCTCCCGTCTCGCCGCCGCGCTTTCGCGACAGCTATCACTTTCGCGGCGTCGAACGGCTCGACATTACGCTCTGAGTTCTGTCGTCAGAGCCGGATCACATAGCGTTTGCGCGTCGTCTCTTCGACGCGCCAGCGCCCCTTGAAGCCTGGGCGCAGAACAAAGGCGTCCCCTGCCGTCACCCGGCGCTCGGCCCCGCCCTCCTCGATCAGCACGGAGGCGCCGGACAAGATTTCGCAATATTCCCATTCGGTATATTCGATCAGCCATTCGCCGGGCGTGGATTCCCAAATACCGGCATAGAGTCCATCGGCCTCCTCGAGATTCCAGGTTCGATGGATGGGATCGCCCATCGTGACTTTCTCGGCAGCAGGCCGGCTTTCCTCGGGGGTGATCCCTTCGGGATCGAGGGCGAGAAAGCTTGTCATGGAGAACTCCTTGGGCGTCAGCTTGTATCGGTCGGGTTGACGTGCGGCTGAACGAAGACGGTTCAAGGCTAATAAAGCGGCCGCCCTAGTGTGGTATCAAGAGGCCTATTTTACGGTATTAAAATACCTTATCTTTAAGTTTCTGTTTTTATTGCCTTTATACAGGCTGCGCGACGGCTCGGTCCTTTCGGACGCCCTTGCCAATCATCTACTCGTTCGTTATGGAACCGTCATCAAGAGCGGCGCGAGCCGCCCTTTTCGTATGGCCGGGATTGGTTTCGCGGCTGACGCGCGACTGACCCAAAGGGTATTTTCATGAAGACCTTCTCGCAGAAGTCCGAGACGGTGGTGAAGAAGTGGATCGTCATCGACGCCGAAGGGCTCGTTGTCGGCCGTCTCGCCTCCCTCGTGGCGCTTCGCCTTCGCGGCAAGCACAAGCCTTCCTTCACGCCCCATGTCGATGATGGCGACAACGTCATCATCGTGAACGCCGACAAGGTCGTGTTCACGGGCAAGAAGTACGAGGACAAGACGTACTACTGGCACACCGGTTATGCCGGCGGCATCAAGGAGCGCAAGGCTCGCCAGATCCTCGAAGGCCGCTTCCCCGAGCGCGTGCTCGAGAAGGCCGTCGAGCGCATGCTGCCGCGCGGCCCGCTCGGCCGTCGCCAGCTCAAGAACCTGCGCGTCTATGCCGGTGCCGCGCACCCGCATGAAGCCCAGTCGCCTGAGACGCTCGACGTCAAGGTGCTGAACTCCAAGAACTCGAGGGCTGCATAATGGCCGACCTGAACTCGCTGCAGGGCCTCGCCGGCGCTGGCGTCACGGAAGCGGCTGCTCCCGTTCACGTCCAGAAGCTCGACTCGAACGGCCGCGCCTATGCCACCGGCAAGCGCAAGGACGCAGTCGCTCGCGTCTGGGTCAAGCCCGGCTCGGGCAAGATCACCGTCAACGAGAAGGACTTCGCGGACTATTTCGCGCGTCCGGTTCTCCAGATGGTGCTCCGTCAGCCGATCGTCGCCGCTTCGCGCGACGGCCAGTTCGACATCATCGTGACGGTTGCCGGCGGCGGCCTCTCCGGCCAGGCCGGTGCGGTTCGTCACGGCATCTCGCGCGCCCTCACCTACTATGAGCCGGGCCTGCGCTCGATCCTCAAGAAGGGCGGCTTCCTGACCCGCGACTCGCGTACCGTCGAGCGTAAGAAGTACGGCAAGGCCAAGGCCCGCCGCTCCTTCCAGTTCTCGAAGCGCTAATCGCTTCTCGCAAGCGCCAAGCTTCACCGAAGCTCCAAGCTTCGAACGGACCAACGGGAAAGGGCTTCGGGAAACCGGAGCCCTTTTTTCTTTGCGAGCGGCACAGCCGTCTTTGACTTCAAGCTGTCGCCCTCTTGGCCTATGTCTGGCGGCAATTCGAAACGGGGTTCCCATGGCCAGCAAGTCGATCGACCATGCCTTTACCGCCGCCGGCCCGCTGGGCGCGGCCAGCGACCCGACCTATGCCGGCGCGCTCTCCTTCATGCGGCGGCGCTTTTCCAAGGATGTGGCGGGCTCGGATGTGACGGTCTGGGGCATTCCCTTCGATTCGGCCGTGTCGAACCGGCCGGGCGCGCGCTTCGGACCGCAGGCTTTGCGGCGGGCGTCGGCCATTTTCGACAACGACCCGCAATATCCCTTTCAGCAGGACTTTTTCGAAACGCTGGATGTCGTGGACTATGGCGATTGTCTTCTCGACTATCGCCTGCCCGAGCGGGCCCATCTGGCGATGCGCGAACAGGCGGCCGCGCTTCTGGAGAAGACCGGCTTTCTCCTGACCTTGGGCGGCGATCACTCGATCACCTTTCCGCTGCTTCAAGCCCACGCCGCCAAGCACGGGCCGGTTAGCCTCGTGCATTTCGACGCGCATCAGGACACATGGGAACTGGCCACCGACACCCATGGCCGGCCGCGCGTCGATCATGGCTCCTTCGTCTCGGCCGCGCTGCGCGAAGGGCTGATCGATCCCGCCACCTCGATCCAGATCGGCATCCGCACCCACGCGCCCGAGACCGGCGGCATCGACATTCTCTATGGCCACGAGTTGGACGACCTGTCGTCCTCCGCGATCGCGCAGCGCATCATCGAGAAGACGGCGGGCGGGAACTGCTACCTGACCTTCGACATCGACTGCCTCGACGTCGCCTTCGCGCCCGGCACGGGAACGCCCGTCGCGGGCGGACCATCGAGCGCCAAGATGCTGGCCGTGCTGCACAAGCTGGGTGCGCTCCATCTCATCGGCGCCGATGTGGTGGAAGTCTCGCCACCCTATGATCACGCCGACATGACAGCCATCGCAGGCTCGACGGTTGCCATGTACCTGGTCGGCCTTCTCGCCGCGCGAAAAGCCGGCCGCTGAGCCTCCCCATCCCTTCCCGCCTTCCCTCAGACAGGTCACGACGCTCATGAAACCGCGCATCTTCATCGACGGCGAACACGGAACCACCGGCCTCCAGATCCGCGTCCGCATGGCCGACCGGAGCGATGTGGAGCTTCTGTCGATTCCTGAAGCCGAGCGGCGCAACGCTTCGCTGCGCGAGGAGCTTCTGAAAGCCGCCGACATCGCCATCCTCTGTCTGCCGGACGATGCGGCGCGCGAGGCCGTGGCCCTCATCGGCCCCGATGCCTCGACTCGTGTCATCGATACGTCGACCGCGCACCGGGTCGATCCGAACTGGGCCTATGGGTTTGCGGAACTCGCCAAGGGTCAAGACGAGGCTATCGCCAAGGCACGGCTCGTCGCCAATCCCGGCTGCTACCCGACCGGCGCCATCGCGCTCCTGCGCCCGCTCCGCGATGCCGGCCTCCTGGCCGAGACGCAGCCGGTGACCGTCAACGCCGTGTCGGGCTATACGGGCGGCGGCAAGCAGATGATCGCGCAGATGGAGGATGCCACCCGCGACGATCACATCGACGCGCCGCACTTCCTCTACGGGCTCGACCTCGCCCACAAGCACCTGCCGGAGATGCGCGTCTTTGGAAAGCTCGACCGCGATCCGATCTTCGCACCCTCGGTCGGCCGCTTCGCCCAGGGCATGATCGTTCAGGTGCCGTTCCACGCCGAGGCTGTGAACGGCGCCAGCGCGGAGCGCCTGCGCGAGGCGCTGGCCGATCATTATGCCGGCCAGTCGATCGTGGAGGTGGCGAGCGGGGAGGAAACGTCGGGGCTGAAGCGCATCGACCCGACCGAACTCGCCGGCACGGATCGCATGAAGCTCTTCGTCTTCGGCTCGAAGGACGGCGCGCGCTTCAATCTCGTCGCCCTTCTCGACAATCTCGGCAAGGGTGCGTCGGGCGCGGCCGTCCAGAACATGGACCTGATGCTGCAGGGCTGACCCGTTAGGCAGCGGCTGGAAGGGGATAGGCCCCTTTCAGTTCCCGCGCATGGAACACAGCGCCGGCCAGCACGAAGAGCGCGCCTGCCTGATGCAGAAGCGCCCAGCCGATCGGCACCTGCAAGAGCAGCGTGGTGATCCCGAGCGCGGCCTGCAGAGTGACGAGACCGGCGAGATGGGTCGCCATTTTGGCATGGCGCGAGCCGGGCGCGAGGCGGCGCGCGGCAATGGCGTGAAGCAGCGCGACGGTGAAGAGCAGGTAGGCGCCACAGCGATGCGTGAACTGCACCGTCATCACATTCTCGAAGAAATTGCGCCAAGCCGGTGACATCGCGAGAAGATTGGCCGGCACGATCTGCCCGTCCATCAGCGGCCAGGTGTTGAAGCTGAGACCGGCATTGAGACCGGCCACCAGGCCGCCGAGATAGATCTGGAGCAAGGCCAGCGCGACCAGCAGCGCACCGACCTTGGCGGAATGGCCCGTCGGTGGCGCTTCGATCCGCTGTGGCGACAGGCCCTTGGCGATCCAGAGGGTCGAAGCGAAGATGATGCAGGCCATGGTGAGATGAACCGCCAGCCGATACTGGCTGACCTCGGTGCGCTCCACCAGCCCTGAGGCCACCATCCACCAGCCGATGCCTCCTTGAACACCGCCGAGCGCCAGAAGCCCGACGAGGCGCGGCTTCAGCCAAGGCTCGATCCGCCCCGTCAGCCAGAAGAAGGCCAGCGGAAGGGCGAAGGCGAAGCCGACGCTGCGCGCCAGAAACCGGTGCGCCCATTCCCACCAGTAGATCGTCTGGAAGTCCGACAGGCTCATGCCCTTGTTGAGCAATTGATATTGCGGGATCTGACGATAGAGATCGAATTCCTCTTGCCACTGCGCCTGCGAGAGCGGCGGAACGATACCGTGAATCGGCTTCCATTCCGTGATCGACAGGCCGGATTCGGTCAGACGCGTGGCTCCGCCCACGACGACCAGCGCAAGGATCAGCGCCGCGACGCCATAGAGCCAGAAGCGAATGAGACGGCGCGAGCGTGCCCAGCCGTCGGCTTCGCGGGCAAGGGTGGCGGCATGGGTCGATAGGGTCATGTCTGTCTTGAACCGGCTTGCGAACTCAGCCGCTTCATCCCCTTGTTTTCGGCCGATCGGATCGGCAATCTAGGACCGGACCCGAAGGGTTTGCGAAATGGGCCCTGGCCCCGAGGTTTGGTACGATGTGCCACGCTTGGCAAGGGTCATCGGGTCGCGGCACCATCACGTCTGCGTCCCAAACCGGAGGTTTCCCATGCCCATCCGATTGAAGAAGCTCATCGGCACGCTGCTGCTGGTCGGCTTCGTCGCGGTCTATGCCGTGGTGGCGACGGCCTATGCCACTCTTTACCTCGCCGATTCAGCGGCTTACATCCATTTGCTCTACTTCTTCGCGACCGGCATCCTCTGGGTTGTGCCGGCCATGTTCGTGATCAAATGGATGGAAGGCGCGCGGCGTTCCTGAAGCGTCGCTGCGACATCCACGCCGACATCGGCGTCAAGCGCTTTGCCGGTCCCGCACCAGGATCATATCGGCGAAGCCGCTTTCCGCCAGCGTTCCGACGGCTGCGTCGGTTTCGCTTGACGAGCACCCCTCGACCGACACGAGCAGCGCGGCCTCGGCGTCGATCATGGTCTTGAGACGCGTCGTATCGACCCGCCCGGCGTCGATCAGCAGCGTTTCGTAGCTGCGCTCCATGAAGTCGAGCGCATGGCGACGTTCGCTCCAGCGCCCCGTGTCGTCCTCACCCTGGAGGCTGCGACCGGCGGCCACGATGTCCGCGCCGGTGGCGAAATCACGCCGGGCAATCTCGGAAAAATTCGCGTCGCCGCGCACGAGGTCGATGAGCCCGGGCTCGCTGGGAGCCAGTCCCATGGCGCGTGCGGCGTCCTGTGTTTTCGACAAATCGACCAGCAGCACGGAGCGGCCCCGCAGCGCAAGGCGGCGCGCCAGATCGACGCTGAGCGGACGCCCATCGCCCGCGCCGGCGGCCACCACGATGGCGCGGGACAGTTCGCTCGCCCGCAGCGCCTCGATCACATCGTCGATCATCGCGACTTCGGGCCGGCTCGGGGCCTCACTCGTCAAGGACACGGCCGGCAAGATCGGCCCGGCCTCGATCTCCTCCTTGCGCCGCAAGGAACGCGACAGGGCGAGAAAGAACGAGGATCCGAGAAAGCCCGCGACGCTCCCGGCAAGCGCGCCCGGCCAAAGCGAAAGCGAGCGCTGTGTTGGCGGGAGTTGCGTCTGCGCGATCAGGGGCTTGGCCGCTGTTGCTTGCGCATCGGGTGAGGCGGCCTCCTCCGATCTCCGCTTGGCACGCCACGCGGCCAGATCCGCTCGCGCAGCTGTCAGATCGGCCCTCAGGGTGTCTCTGGCCTGCATACGGGAATCGGGATCGGCCGAAGCGGAGGCGCTGGGTGTCAGGGCGCGCAGAGCCGCTCCGTTGGCCGCGCGTTCCGCCCGCAGATCGGCGAGCAGCGTTTCACGCTGCTGCTCGATATCCGCGGTCAGCTGGCGCAGGCGCAGACGCACCATCTGCACACGCGGATGGGACTCGTCGAACTGTGCCGCGAGTTCGTCAGCCTTGGGCTTGAGCGTTCGAGTCTCGGCCACGAGTCGCCGCCAAGTATCCCACCCTTGCCAGAGGTTCGAAGGGGCATCCCCCTCCTCGCCCTTCTCGACCGCAACGATGGCCGCATCGAGGTCCGCCTGCCGCTGTTCCAGCAAGGCTCGCGCGGCGATTTCCTGCCCCTCGGCGGCTGCCGGTGCGGGCGAGGCGCTGATCACCGCGTCGAAATCCGCCAATCGACGCTCGGCATCCGCCATGCGCGCTTCCAGATCCTTCAGCACCGGATCCTGATCCGATCTCCGCGCCGGATCGGGCGCCGCGTCGTTCGCGCTTTGCGGCGAGCCCGCTCTTCCATCGGCCGCCGCCAGACGCTTGGCCGGGCTCGGCACGCGGGCCAGGAGATCGGCGACGATCAGGCGAACACGCTTTTCGGCAAGAGCGGCGCTTCCGGCATCGGCCCAGACCACGCTCCTCGAACTCGACAGGGATGTCACGCCCGCGCGCCGGCTGACGCTGCCTTCGAGCGGCCCCGAACTCCGGTTCAGAAGGTCGTTGAGGGAGACGACCTCGTCCGCCTCTGTCTCATCCGCATGGGTCTCACGGCGGATCAGATCGTGAATCTCGGCATTGGTCCAGGATGGCAGAGGCGCGCCATCGGCGGAAAGCTCGATCCGGGCCCGGTGCACGGGGGGTACGAGCGAAACGGCGAAGGCGGCGATCGCGCCGGACAGGACCGTGGACGCACCGACGATCCCAAGGCGCCGCGCGACGTCGCGCGGCCCCTTTAGATCGTCCTGTCCCCGCTGCGGCCAGATCGCCGGCATGGTTTGCCCTTCCTGTCGCACGCCGCCCCTTGGATCGATTCTCGTATCCGTCATCGAGTTCGAGGATAGAAGGTTGAAATTCGCGGACAATATGCACGCGAGTTTACGTACGGTTAACCCTAATTCGAGAATGTTGGCGCGGGCGAGTCGCCCGACACACGATTTGAAGCTTTTCTGGAGTGAGACTCATGCGCGCCGGCTTCGTGACGATGGTATTGATCGGAGCGCTGCTGTCGGGCTGCGTGACGGCGAAACCGCCCGCCCCTGCGTTTCATGCGGTTTTGAACCAACCCTATAAGCTCGACGCGGGCGATCGAATCCGCGTGACGGTGTTCGAGCAGGACAACCTGTCCAACATCTATGCTGTGGATAAGTCCGGCTATCTGTCGCTACCGCTGGTCGGGGCGGTGCCCGCGCGCGGCAAAACGACCGAACAGGTGCAGGCCGCGATCACGGCGGCGCTTCGGAACGGCTATCTGCGTTCGCCTGATGTCTCGGTTCAGGTCGAGCAATATCGCCCCTTCTTCATCATGGGCGAAGTCGCGAGCGGCGGCCAGTACTCCTACGTTCCAGGCATGACGGCCCAGAACGCCATCGCCATTGCCGGTGGCTTCTCCTCGCGCGCCGACCAGCGCACGGTGGACATCACGCGGCAGGTCAATGGTCAGGTCATCACAGGGCGCGTGTTGATCTCCGATCCGATCATTCCGGGTGACACGATTTCCGTTCGCGAAAGGCTATTCTGATTTCGGCCCGTCGGCTCAAACTCCTTTAGCCTTTGACCGCTAGATCTGACGTCAGCCGGACGGTTCATTCGCTCCTTCAAGAGAGCCCGCCGGCACTAGGGTGGCGATCGGATGAAGAACAGGAAGCCAAAGGCCAATCTTTTCGAGCGCGACATCGTTCGCACCTATCGTCCGGACGAGAAGGAGATCAAGCGGGATGCGGCGGAGGTCGAGCTGCCGGTCAACGCGCGTCGTCTGGCGCAGATGTTGGAGCGCCGCGTTCTGTCGCCCCGTCTGGCGAGCGGGCTCGTTCGTCTCTTCGAGATCGTCGTGCTCGGCCTTCTCGCGATCGTCTGCCTCCGCAACTCTGTCGATGGTCTGATCGCGCGCCTCAGCCTCAGCGCGCTCCTGATCGTCGTCTTGGCCGCGATGATGCAGATGACCCACGGCTATGAGCCTGCGGTGCTGCGTTCGCGCCGCTCGCAGTTCCTTCGCCTGGGCGCCTCGATCTTTTCCGCCACGATCATCGTCGGCTTATGCGCCTCCCTCACCGGCAAGCTGACCTGGGCGCTGACCCACGATCTCTGGATTTGGGCCGTCGCCGGCTTCGGCCTTTTGAGCGTCGTGCGCTTTTTCCTGGCCCGGCGGATGCGCCGATGGGTTCGCAACGGCTTCATGGAGCGGCGCGCGATCCTGGTGGGCGGCGGCAGCGCGGCGGAGGCCTTCATTCGCCGCCTCGAAATGCACCCCGACAACGATGTGCGTATCTGCGGCATCTTCGATGACCGGAGCGACGACCGCTCCCCGCCGATCGTGGCGGGCTATCCCAAGCTCGGCTCCATCGCGCAATTGACCGAGTTCGCGCGGCGCGCCCATATCGACATGCTGATCGTAACCCTGCCCATGAGCGCACAAGCCCGGCTGCTCTCGATCATGCGTGAACTCTGGGTTCTGCCGCTGGATATTCGCGTCGCCGCCTCCTCGGCCGACTTGCGGTTCCGCTCCCGTTCGCATTCGTTCCTGGGCGACATTCCGCTTCTGAACGCCTTCGATCGGCCGCTCGCGGAATGGAGCATGATCACCAAGCGCACGCTCGATCTCGTGGTCGGCACATTCGCGCTGATCGCGCTGAGCCCGGTCATGATGGCGACGGCGATCGCCATCAAGCTCGACAGCCCCGGCCCTGTTTTCTTTCGCCAGAAGCGCCACGGCTTCAACAATCAGATCATCAATGTCTGGAAGTTCCGCTCGCTGCGCCATGAGATGTCCGATCCTCTCGCGCGCAAGATCGTCACTCATAACGACCCACGCGTCACGCGCGTCGGCCGCTTCATCCGGCGCAGTTCCATCGATGAGCTGCCGCAGCTGTTCAACGTGTTGACGGGCGAGCTCTCGCTGGTCGGCCCACGCCCGCACGCGGTCCATGCCCGCTCGAGCTTCGACGCGACCTTCACGGAAATCGTGGACGGCTATTTCGGGCGGCACAAGGTCAAGCCCGGCATCACGGGCTGGGCGCAGATCAATGGCTGGCGCGGGGAGATCGACGACAGCGAGAAGCTCAAGAAGCGCTTCGACTACGATCTCTATTATATCGAGAACTGGTCCCTGCTTCTGGACATCCGCATTCTCGTGATGACGCCCATCAGCCTCTTACGCAGCCAGGGCGCGTACTGAGACGAAAAGGCCGGCGCGGGATGAGCGCGCCGGCCGGCCGCCTCAGATGGCGGCGATCACGATGATCTCGACGAAATAGTCAGGCGTGGCGAGCTTCGATTCGCCGGTCGCGCGCGCGGGCTTGTTGGACGGATCGACCCAAGCGTCCCAGACCGCATTCATGGCGCCGAAATCCTTCATGTCGGCGAGCCAGACGGTCGCCTGAAGGATCTTGGACTTGTCGGTGCCGGCCTCGGCCAGGAGGCGATCGATCTCGGACAGCACCGTCTTGGTCTGAGCGGTCACATCCTCACCGGGATTGCCGACCTGACCCGCGAGATAGACCGTGTTGCCGTGAACGACGGCCGCGCTCATGCGATGACCGGGCTCGATGCGACGAATGCTCATACGAAATCCTTCCGCTTTGGGCTTTGTGCCGGCTGCGTTCTAGATGCGAATGAGCAAGGTCAGCAAGCGTTTCCAGCCATGACCAAGCGATGCGGCCCGGCCCGCCTCAACGGGGCGACCATACCCTGGCGGTCTGCGGCTCCCGGCCGGACGAGGCGCCAAAGCGCGGGGATGTGGAGGTTTTGCCGTAGAGGTCGGACAGGCGTTCGACCATCCCCTGCTCGACGGCTTCGTTTTCAGTGATCAATCCCGCCTCGAGGGCGGTGACGATATCGGACGCTGTCATGGAGTTCCCCATTTCATCAGGGCGGGAGTCAGACGAACACTTTGTTTCCAGCTTGGTTCCGTAAAGATTTACGGATTTTTAACCATTTAGCCGCCGAAGAACAGTCCCTTTGATGATTTGAAACGATCGCGATTCGCATCGAACGGCGCGGCTGCGGCACCGGCACTCTGGCTTCCGGCCGGTGATGCTCCAGTTTGCCGTTTCGAACCACCTGCAGCCCGGTCGCTCAACAGCGTCGGGCTCTCCCGATCTGGAGACATTCGATGCGCCTTCCCGTGTTCGCAGCCGCCTTGCTTCTGGGCTCAACCTTGGCGAGCGGGGCTTTCGCGGCACCCGTCACTGTCTCGTCCAAGATCGATACCGAAGGCGGCGTCCTCGGCAACATGATCATGCTGGCGCTGCAGAATGGCGGGATTGAGACGACCGACCGCATTCAGCTGGGCGGAACGCCGGTGGTGCGCAAGGCCATCACATCGGGCGAGATCGACATCTATCCCGAATATACCGGCAATGCGGCCTTCTTCTTCAACCGCGCCGAGGACCCTCTCTGGAAGGACGCGGCCAAGGCCTATGCGGAGGCCAAGAAGCTCGACTACGACGCCAACAAGATCGTCTGGCTGACGCCCTCGCCGGCCAACAACACCTGGGGCATCGCGCTGCGCGGCGATGTCGCGGACCAGAACAAGCTGACGACGCTCAGCGAGTTCGGCTCTTATGTGGCCAAGGGCGGCGACGTGAAGCTCGCCGCCTCCGCCGAATTCGTGAACTCCGCCTCCGCCCTGCCCTCGTTCCAGACGACCTATGGCTTCACGTTGAAGCCCGACCAGTTGCTGACGCTTTCGGGCGGCGACACGGCGGCGACGATCGCGGCGGCGGCCCAGAACACCAATGGCGTTAACGCCGCCATGGTCTATGGCACGGATGGCGGCATCGCGGCCTCCAACCTCAAGGTGCTGGCGGACGACAAGAACGTGCAGCCGGTCTACCAGCCCGCGCCCATCGTGCGCGAGGCGGTGCTCAAGGAGCACCCGGAGATCGAGAACCTGCTGAAGCCGATCTTCGAGAGCCTCGATCTCGTGACTCTGCAGGAGCTGAACGGACGCGTCCAGCTCGGCGGCGAGCCGGCGCGCGCGGTGGCCGAAGACTATCTGCGCTCGAAGAACCTCCTGAAATAGGTCTCCCGCACCAACCATAGAAAGAGCCCGGCCGCATCCTGCAGCCAGGCTCTTTTCGTGTCAGCGGTCGGGCTTGGGTCCTACTGCTTCGCCTCGCCCTTGCGGGCCTGCGCTTCGCAGACCTCCACATGCTTGCGGAGCGCTTCGGTCGACAGGATGGACGCGATGGAGCGGATGTTGCGTCCCTGCATCTGTGGGAGGTTCTGAACCTCCTGCAGACGAACGAGAAGCTCGGCTCTGCTGCTCATGGCTGTCTCCTTTCCCTTTGGTGTGGAACGGCTTCGGCCCACCGGACAGACTGTCCGGCCGGCTTCAATGCGCCGTCAGGAGTGCCGCTTGCTGCGGCAATTCGATGTCGACTTCCAGCGTCGACATCTGATCTTTGCGGTCCATCTTCACCTTCACCTTGTCCCGGTTGATCGGGACATGGCGCGCGATGACGGCCAAAATTTCCTCGCGCAGCACGGCGACGAGATCGGACTGTCCGATCTCGGCGCGTTCGTGGGCGAGCAGGATCTGGAGGCGCTCACGCGCCGCCGGGGCGGTGGTCCGCTGCTTGTTGAAGAAGTTGAAGAGGCTCATGCAGCCCTCCGGCTGAAGAACTTGCCCAGAAGACCGCGCTTGTCCGTCGGCACGTTCATGGGGACGGTCTGACCCATGAGCCGCTTAGCGGCGTCCATATAGGCCCGCGCCGGCGCGCTCTGGGCGTCCGACAGCGTGACCGGCGTGCCGAGGTTGGACGCACGCAGAACTTCCGCGCTCTCGGGCACGATGCCCAGAAGCGGGATGGAGAGGATTTCCAGAACGTCGTCGACCTTGAGCATGTCCCCGCGCTCGGCGCGAATGGGGTCGTAGCGCGTCAGAAGCAGATGCTTCTCGATGCGGCCGCCCTTTTCGGCGCGCAGCGTCTTGGAATCGAGAAGGCCGATGATGCGATCGGAATCGCGCACAGAGGACACTTCCGGGTTGGTGACGACGACGGCGAGATCGGCATGGCGCATCGCCAGCGTCGCGCCGCGCTCGATGCCGGCCGGGCTGTCGCAGATCACCCAGTCGAACTGCGCGCGGAGCTGATCCATGACGCGATCGACGCCGTCCTGGGTCAGGTTGTCCTTGTCGCGGGTCTGCGAGGCCGGAAGCAGGCAGAGCGTGTCGACGCGCTTGTCGCGGATCAGCGCCTGGTTGAGGTTCGCGTCGCCCTGAACCACGTTGATGAGGTCGTAGACCACGCGCCGCTCGGCGCCCATCACGAGGTCCAGATTGCGCAGGCCGACGTCAAAGTCCACCACGACGACCTTCTGGCCGCTCTGTGCCAGAGCTGCGCCCAGCGCGGCGGTCGAGGTGGTCTTTCCGACGCCCCCTTTGCCCGATGTCACCACCATCACCTCAGCCATGTCAGGCCTTTCCCTGTTGTCGTTTTTTTCGTTTCGTTTCGTTCGGCCGTCGCACCCGCCCCGAGGCGAGCTCAGTTCGATAGGACCACGGTTCTCAGAGCCGTGTCGTCGAGCCAGATGTGGACGGGCTGGCCCAGCATCTTGGGGTCGAGGTCCTCGGCGGTCTTGTAGAGACCGTCGATGGCGATCAGTTCGGCCTCGAGCTTGCGGCAGAAGATGCGCGCATTGGCATTGCCGGCCGACCCTGCCAGCGCCCGCCCCCGCAGGGCGCCGTAGACATGGATCGAACCGCCGGCGATGACCTCGGCCCCCGAGGCGACATGGCCGAGAACGGTTACGTCCCCTTCCGGGAAGATGATCGACTGGCCCGAGCGAACCGGCGTGTCGATCACCAGCGCCGGCGTAACGGGCGGCGCCGTCATGCGCGGAACGGCGGGCGCCTGGGGCGCCGCGCCGGATTTCGCCGCCGCCGGGGCGGAGGTTTCGTCGGGCATCTCGATGTCGGCTGCGTTGCGGCCGCCGCGCATTTCCGGCGGCATTCCCGGCCCAAGAATCGAAGGCAGTGCGCCTTCAATGCCCATGACGCGGACATTGCGCTTGGTCAGTTCCGCGAGCAGATCGGCCAGCTGCTCGCGGGTGATCGGCAGACCCGCCACATCCAGAACGATGGGCCGGCCCAGGAAAAAGCCCGTGGAGCGCCGGGCAAGGTCGTCCAGCTGCGCGAGCCAGTCGCGGAACGGCAGTTCGGGCGACAGGACCAGCGCGAGAAAGGATCGGCCGCGCAGGCGGACCGCTTTGCTGTTCGGTAGGGCTTCGGTCATCTTCATTAACGCTTTGTTGCTGAGGGAGTTAAACCGTTCAGCCTTAACTGAGGGTTAACTCTTCGCCGACCTGCGTCAGATGGAGGCGGCCGAAGCCCCCTGGCACGGGGGCGTGGCCTGCTGAATTTTATGGATGCCAAACAAAAAGGGCATCCCGATCAATGGGATGCCCATAGTGGCGAAACGCGGCAAAGGTTCCGCCTCTCAATCGCGAAAGATCACCGTCTTGTCCTTGTTCAGGATCACGCGGTTGTCGAGATGCCAAGCGATGGCGCGCGACAGGACGCGGCGCTCGATGTCGCGCCCCTTGCGCACGAGGTCTTCCGGCGCGTCATGATGGGAGATGCGCTCGACATCCTGCTCGATGATCGGGCCCTCATCGAGATCGGCCGTCACATAGTGCGCCGTCGCGCCGATCAGCTTCACGCCGCGCCGATGCGCCTGATGATAGGGCTTGGCGCCCTTGAAGCCGGGCAGGAAGGAGTGATGGATGTTGATGCAGCGGCCCGAGAGATAGGCCGAGAGTTCGTCCGACAGGATTTGCATGTAGCGCGCGAGCACCACGAGGTCGGCGCCGGTTTCCTCCACGATGCGGATGATGTCGGCCTCCTGCTGCGGCTTGGTGTCGCGCGTGATAGGCAGATAGTGAAACGGAATGCCGTCGAAATCATGATGGGCATAGGTCTCGCGCGGGTAGTTCGAGACGATGCCCACGATGTCCATGCGCAACTCATCGATCCGCCAGCGATAGAGAAGATCGGCGAGGCAGTGATCGAAGCGTGAAACGAGGATCAGCACCTTCTGGCGCGCATCGTTGGCCGCGATGCGCCAATCCATGCCGAACCGCTCGGCGATCGCGGAAAAGGCCGTGGTCAGGCTTTCGACCCGCACCACCGATTCCACGATGGCAAAACGCACGCGCATGAAGAAGCGGCCGGTTTCCGGGTCGTCGAACTGGTGCGCCTCGCGAATATCCGCGCCATTGTCGTAGAGATGCCGCGACACGGCAGCGACAATGCCCGGACGGTTCGCACAGGACAGGGTCAGAATATATTCGGGGCTGGGCACGGCACACTCCGGCAGGCGCGAGAGCCCTCCCCGGAACCTTCGTTCAAGAGGAAGACCCTCACCATTTGTTTTCAGGCATAGGCCGAAGCCGAAGCGGGGTCGCTTCGGCTGAACAGGCGCTGGACATGCCCTCCCCTAACCGATCCCACGGCCGCCGGGAAGCGAGGCGGAGAGCGGCGCATGGCCCCGGCTCAGATCGAGCCCGCTTCCACCATGTAATTGTTGGCGGTGCACATGGCCGCGTCGTCGGAGGCGAGGAACAAGGTCATGCGCGCGAGATAAACCGGCTCGATCGGAAACGGCAGGCACTGGCGCTTGAGATGGGCCTCCAGCGCCTCGGGCGTCACCCAAAGCTCCTTCTGGCGCTCGGTCATGATCCAGCCGGGAACCACTGTGTTGACGCGGATGCGATGGGGGCCGAGATCGCGCGCAAAAGAGCGCGTCATGCCGTGCACGGCCGATTTCGCGGTCGTATAGACCGGCATTCCGCCGCCCGCTTCCCACCAGGAGTTCGAGCCGAAATTGATGACCGATCCGCCGCCGGCCGCGATCATGCCGGGCGCGACGGCCTGGATGGCGAAGAACATGTGCCGCAGATTGGTGGCGATGCGCTCGTCGTAATAATCCGGGGTCACGTCCTCCCAGCCGTGGCGATCGTCCCGCGCGGCATTGTTGACGAGGACGGTGGCCGGTCCGAGCCAGGCTTCGAGCCGTGCGAAGGCAGCGCGCAGCGCATCGATATCGCGGAGGTCGCAGGGCTCGAAGGCCACGTCGCAATCCTTGCCCGACAGGTCTTCAGCCAGCTTGGCTCCGCGCTCGGCATCGATATCCACGAAGCCCACCTTGGAGCCCTGATCGACAAAGGCGCGCACGATGTCCGCCCCGATGCCAGACGCGCCGCCCGTGACGAAAACTGTGCGCCCGCGCAGGCTGGGATAGATGGCATAGGACATGAAACCTCCCGGCAGGCGATAGGCCCGCTTTGTGTGAAGCCGGATTGGCAAGGCACCGAACGGGCGTCAAGACACCTGTCTAAGCAAATGTGCCGCGGTCTCGATTGAGCTGCCAGACCTTAAGATTGAGCGCAGCGGCGACGCAGACCCAGGCCAGATAAGGCACGAGCAGAAACGCCGCTGTCCGGCTATAGGGCCAGAAGGCCAGGATATTGACCGCGATGGCGAGGCCCAGCAGCGTTATGTCGAGAAAGGCGAGGTCGGGCCGCCGCCGGCCGAAGAACAGCATCGACCAAAGGAAATTCAGGATCATCTGCCCCAGGAAGATGCCGAACGGGATGATCACGAAGCCGGCCTGCCGCCAGACCAGCCACCCGCTGATGGCGATCAGGAGGTAAAGCACGCTCCAGACGATCGGGAAGGCGCGGTTGGGCGGCGTCCAGGATGGCTTCGTCAGCCCCTGATACCAAGTGCCTGGTTTGAAGACGATGCCGCTGGCGGCGATCAGCCCCGAGAACAGGATGAAGCCGAGAAGGATGAGAATGGAAGTCGTCATGGGAGAGTCCACCAATCTGTCATGCGCCTAACGTCCCATGCGCCTGCCGCGTCGTCACGACGCACGGGGCGTATCGACCGGCGAGTTCTCGATAGACGGTAGCATGAGGCGTCAAATCCAACCGCCAACGCGCAGGCCGACGACAGCCAAAGACACGACCGCCAGCCCCATCTGCATCGGTCGAAGTCCCGCGAAATAGTTCGGCACTTCTTCCCTGCGCGCGGCAATCGGGTCCAGCACCGCCAGCGAAAGATAAGCTAGGAGGAGAAGAGCTGTCGCGAGGCCGAACCGCCCGGCTCCGGTCAGCAGGATCGAGCCGATGCCGGCGAGAAAAAGCCACATCATCATCGCCAACTGGCTGAGATGGGCGCCATCGGGCATACGGAAGCTCACCCCGCGCCGCACGCCCGACAAGAACGTCACGATTGCCCCGGCCCAGACGAGGGTCAGCGGCAGGAGCGTCGCGCTCCAGTCCGGCAGAACGAAGAGCGAAAGCGCGCCCGCCGTGATCGGCACGATCGCCGCATAGGCCAGCAGCCAATCCTCCGGGGGCGGGCGAAGCGGCTCGTGGACAGGCAGGGTGATCGTTTCAGGTGCGCGCTGGGTCATGGAAGGCGAGTTAGGCAACACCTCTCGCTCTTCCAGCGCGCGGGCGCCACGCATCGCCGCTTTTCGTTCCGAGAGAGGCTTGACCGCCCTATTCGCCTCACTCGCCGCGCGATAAGCCGCACCTCATCGCTCCCAGCGGACCCGTTCGACCTTGCGCAAGCTCCTGTTCGTCGTCACCGAAGATTGGTTCTTCGCGTCTCACTTCCTCCCCATGGCCCGCGTTGGCCTGAAGCTTGGGCTGGAGGTGGTGGTGGTGACGCGCGTTCGCGATCATGCCGAAATCATCGAGGCGACCGGTGCCCGCGTCGTCGCGCTGGAAGCCGAGCGCCGGAGCACCAACCCGCTTCACGCGCTGGACACGGCACGGCGGCTGGCTGCCATCCTGCGCCGCGAGCGGCCCGATCTCGTTCACTGCATCTCGCTGAAGCCCATTCTCGTCGGCGGCCTCGCCGCCCGACTGGCAGGCGTGAAGCGGACCGTCTTCGCACTGACCGGCCTCGGCTTTCTCGGCGCGCGGCAGGACGGGACGGCGCGCCTTGCTCGCCGGATGGTTCGCACCATCGTGCGTTGGGGGCTGGAGACCGCTGGCACGCATTACCTGTTCGAGAACCATGACGATCCGCACCTGCTCGGTCTAGACCCCGCTTCACCCCAGGTGACGATCGTCAATGGTGCCGGCATCGATCCCGCACGCTATCCCGCCTCCCCCCTGCCCGAGGGAGATACATTGCGCCTTGCCCTCGTCGCCCGCCTTCTCTGGTCGAAGGGTGTGGACACGGCGGTCGAGGCCGTTCGGCTCGCCCGTTCGCGCGGCACGAATGTCGAGCTCGACCTCTACGGCTCGCCCGATCCCTCCAATCCAAAGGCCGTACCGCTGGAGACGCTGCACGACTGGTCGCGCGAGCCGGGCCTGCGCTGGTATGGGCCGACCCGCGACATCGCCTCCGTCTGGCGCGATCACGATCTGGCCATCCTGCCCTCGCGTGGCGGCGAAGGCCTGCCACGGACGCTTCTGGAATCGGCGGCCTGCGGGCGCGCGGCCCTGACGACGGACGTTCCGGGCTGCCGCGACTTCGTTCGCGATGGCGAAGACGGATATGTTCTGCCCGTTGGCGATGCCGCAGGCTTCGCGGCCCGGATCGAAGAACTCGCGCAAGATCGCGCGCGCCTCTCGGCCCTGGGCGAGAGCGCGGCGGCCCGTGTGCGCAGCGGCTATACGGAAGCGGACGTGATGGCGACCGTCGCCGCGCTCTACCGTCGCATGGGTCTCGGCTAGCGCCATCACGCGCTTGCGCCCCGGCCCATCAATCGTGATAGGCCCTCCCTTCGCCTCGCTTGGTTTTTGCGCGGCGAGGCTTTAGAGCCTGTTTGGAAACTCCACCGGGTCGGTCCGGCGGTTCTTTTACGGCCTCGGTTTGTCGTCAATATCAGCCGATGCCGCCGGCATCGACTGCGTTTGCCTCCGCCCGAAGGCCGAAAAATCCCTCGCCAGCCCTCCGCCGGGGAGTTTCCAAACAGGCTCTGAGCGCTGAGACGCTGCGGATGCGCGTCGCCGCATCCGTTTCTGACGAGGACCCCGACATGACTCAACCGATTCCGTTCATCGATCTGGCAACGCAGCGCGATCTCATTCGCGAGCGGATCGAAGCGCGTCTCGGCCGGATCATGGATCAGGGCTCGTTCATCCAAGGACCCGAAGTCGCCGAGTTCGAAGCCGCGCTTTCGGCTTTCAGTGGCATGAAGGAGACGATCTCCTGCGCGTCGGGAACGGATGCGCTCCTGATGCCGCTCATGGCCTGGAACATCGGGCCGGGCGATGCCGTCTTCGTGCCGAGCTTCACCTTCGCGGCGACGGCCGAGGTCGTCGGCCTCACCGGCGCGACAGCCGTTTTCGTCGATGTCCTGCCCGATACGTTCAACATGGACCCCGCACATCTGCGCCGGACGGTCGCGGCCATCGCCAGCCGGGGCGAGCTGCGCCCGCGCGCGATCATCGCAGTGGACCTGTTCGGCCAGATCGCCGATTACGCGCCGATCCGTGCGACGGCGGACGAGTTCGGGCTGAAGCTGATTTCCGACGCGGCGCAGGGCTTCGGCTCGACGCGCGACGGGCATCTTGCCGGCCATTGGGCCGATGTCGTGGCCACCAGCTTCTACCCCGCCAAGCCGCTTGGCTGCTATGGCGACGGTGGTGCGATCCAGACCGACGACGAAGAGCTCGCCGCCATCCTGCGCTCCATTCGCATCCATGGCAGTGGCAGCGACAAGTATGATAATGTCCGGCTGGGCCTGACTGCCCGTCTCGACTCGTTCCAGGCCGCCGTCCTGAACGAGAAGCTGCCGCTCTTTGCCGGCGAGATCGAAGCGCGGATGCGCATTGCCGCGCGCTACAGTGAGATGCTGCTCGGCGTCGCCCCTCAGACGATCGCCGGCGATGTCGTGTCCACCTGGGCGCAATACACGATCCGGGTGCCCGGCGGCCGGCGCGACGCCTTCATGGCCGCGATGAAAGAGCGCGGCGTCCCGACCGTCATCTATTACGGCAAGGGCCTGCACCAGCAGACGGCCTATCGCCACTTCCCGGTCGGCGGCAACGGGCTGCCCGTGACGGAAGCGCTATGCGGCGAGGTCGTAAGCTTGCCGATGCACGCCTATCTTTCCGACGAGACACAGGATCGCATCGTGCAGGCGGTGGCGGAATCGTTGAGCGCCGTTCAGGTCGCCTGAGCCCGAGGAGTTCTGGGGCGGAGCGAGAACCGCTCGCCCCTCCCGTTTCACCCCGAGATCGAACGGCGCGGCCGCCGCATCATAATACGGAACACCACGCGCGCGACGACGAACATCGGTCGCGGCAGATGGTGGTAAAGATGATGGGCCACCAGCATTAGGCGGGGATAACGCCGCCAGAGCTCCGGCACCGGAAGAATGAACGGGTTCTCGAGCGGCCGTAGTTCCGTCCGGGCGAGTGACGCCATCTCACTGAACGAGGCCCCCTCGCGCGACGCCCTGCGCAAGGCCGGAACGGCTTCGGCGGCCGTCGCAATCATGCCGCGTCGCTCGGCCAAAAGCGCGAAGAGACGCTCCAGCGCATGGGCCACCGTTCCGTCGAGCTGGCCCTTTTCGCGCTCGAACAGGGTCTTCAGCTTCGGCTCGTTCAGAGCTTCGAGCGCGCCCCGCCGGAACCAGAACATGGAACTGGCGGCGAAATGGTCACTCTCCAACGCTTCGAGATCGAGAGGAAGCTGGAGGGCATCGGCCACCCGGCGCAAAGCGCGCGCGTTCAGGCCGATGCGGCTATCGAGCGACAGCATATGATTGGCCGGCGCCACCAGTCCGAAGCGCGTATCCTCTTCCATCAGAGCCAGCGGCTCGGGCAGAGTCTCCCCGGCCGCGGGGCGAAGCAGCGTGCCGGTCAGATGCAGCCGCCACGCTTCTCCGTCGCTGCGATGCTTGGAGCGCTTGGTGTGCAGCTTCAGGCCGATCTCGAAGTTCGGGCCGACTTCTTTCAGCGCCAGAAGAAAGGGAAGGACGTCCCGCCCCCGGTTCTCCACATCGATCCGTCTTTGACGCACGAGATGCGGGCTCTGGACGGTCACCAGTTCGAGCGCCGAGTTCGGGCAAGTTAGAACGACCTCGAACGGCCGATCGAAGCTTCGGGCGATCTCCTCGGCCATCTCCGCCCAGACATCGGGGTAGAAGACATGGACGAAGATGACGGGAACGTCGTGTTTCAAGGAGCCTCGTTCGCGGCCAGAGCCGCCATGCAGCGGGACACGCCTTCGGTCCATTCGGGCAGGCTATGGCCGAAGGATTGACGGAAGCGTGTCGTGTCGAGACGCGAATTGGCCGGGCGTTTGGCGGGCGTCGGATAATCCGCCGTGGTGATCGGCTCTACCGTGACGTGCTTGCCACCCGTCTCGGCCAAACGTGAGAAGATCGCCTCGGAGAAACCGGCCCAGGTCGTCTCCCCTTCGGACACCATGTGGAACACGCCGCGCTTCGATGCATCTCCCGGTGCACTCACGAGCGCACGGGATACGGCGACGATGCCCTCGGCAATATCGGGCGCGTAGGTCGGCGTTCCCCGCTGATCGGCGACGACGCGCAAGAGATCGCGCGTTTGCGAAAGACGCAGCATGGTCTTCAGGAAGTTCGCGCCATAGGGACCGTAGACCCAGGCCGTGCGCAGGATCGCGTGGTTCGGATTGGCCTGTGCGACCAGCCGCTCGCCCTCGAGCTTGGAGCGGCCGTAGGCGCCCTGCGGTCCGGTCGGATCGCTCTCGACATAGGGTCCCGCCTTGTCACCGGCAAAGACATAGTCGGTCGAGATATGAACGACCGGAAGCCCAGCCGCGGCGGCAGCAGCCGCGACGTGGCCGGCGCCCTCGGCGTTGACCGCATAGGCTGCCGCCTCGTCGCTTTCCGCCTTGTCCACCGCCGTATAGGCGGCGGCGTTCACGACCACGTCGGGCCGATGCTCGGCGATGGCGCGCTCGATCGAAGCGCGATCGGTGAGATCGAGCGTCGGACGGCCGAGCGCGACCACCTCCAGATCGGAACCCGAGAGCGCCAGAAGCGCCTGCGCGACCTGACCGTCGCGCCCCGTCACGAGAAGCCGCATCGCCGTCACGCCTTCGCGCCGAGACGCTCGCCGCTATAGCGGCCTTCGCGGATCGGCTGCCACCAATCCTTGTTGTCGAGATACCAGCGAACCGTCTTTTCGAGGCCGGTCTCGAACGTCTCCTGCGCCTTCCAGCCCAGCTCCGTTTCGATGCGAGTGGCGTCGATCGCATAGCGCAGATCATGGCCCGGACGATCGGTCACGAAGTCGATCAGCGTACGGCGCTTGGTGCCATCGGGCAGCGGCGACAGGCGATCCAGCGTGTCGCAGATCGTCTCCACCACGGTCAGGTTGGAGCGCTCGTTGCGCCCGCCGATATTGTAGGACCGGCCAAGCTCGCCCTGAGTCGCGACCAACGCCAAAGCCCGCGCGTGATCCTCGACATAGAGCCAGTCGCGCACATTCTCGCCCTTGCCGTAGACCGGCAGGCGCTTCCCCTCCAGACCGTTGAGGATGATCAGCGGGATCAGCTTCTCGGGGAAATGGTAGGGGCCATAATTGTTCGAGCAGTTCGAAAGGACGACCGGCAGATGGTAGGTATGGTGCCAGGCCATTGCGAGATGGTCGGACGCCGCCTTCGATGCCGAATAGGGCGAAGACGGCGCATAGGGCGTGTCCTCGGTGAAGAGGCTGTCGTCCAGCGGCAGATCGCCGAACACTTCGTCGGTCGAGATATGGTGGAAGCGGAAGCCCGCCTTCTTCTCGCCTTCCAAGCCGGACCAGTAGGCGCGCGCCGCTTCCAGAAGCTCGTACGTGCCCACGATATTGGTCTGAATGAAATCGCCCGGTCCGTCGATGGAGCGATCCACGTGGCTTTCGGCGGCCAGATGCATGATCGCATCGACCGCTTCGCGGCGCAGCAGATCCAGCACGAAAGCGCGATCGAGAATATCGCCCTTCACGAAGGAATAGCGCGGGTTCGAGGCGATCGAATCCAGCGAGGACAGGCTGGCGGCATAGGTCAGCTTGTCGAAGTTGATCACCGAATGATCGGTGTCATTGATCAGATGGCGGCAGACGGCCGAGCCGATGAAGCCGGCGCCGCCGGTGACGAGAATCTTCATGATGGTCAGGCCTCGTAGACGAAGGGCGACTCGATGTCGCGAAGATGCGGAGCGGCTTCATCCTTAGTAGAGAGGATGGGCTGACGCCCTCCCAGCGGCCATTCGATGGCGAAATCCGGATCGTCGAAGCGGATCGAACGGTCGTGCTGCCCGCTATAGGGCGCGCTCACCTTATAGAAGACTTCCGTATGCGGCACGAGCGTGACGAAACCATGCGCGAAGCCGACGGGCACCAGAATCTGATTGAAGCTTTCGGCCGAAAGCTCCAGCGCGACCCACTTCCCATAGGTCGGCGAGCCCCGGCGGATATCGACCGCGACATCCAGGATCTTGCCGCGAAGCACGCGCACGAGCTTGTCCTGCGCGAAAGGCGGCTCCTGGTAATGGAGGCCCCGCAACGTAAAGGCCTCGGCCGAATAGGACTGATTGTCCTGCATCCAGTCCTTGTCCACGCCACTGGCGCGCAGACGCTCGCGATTGAAGGTTTCGGAAAAGAAGCCGCGTTCGTCCCCGAATTTTCTCGGCGTGATTTCCAGAACGTCCGGTATTTCCAGAGCGCGGACTTCGAGCATGAAACAACCTTCGCCTGTTGGTTTTGAACGCGTTTACAGTTATTGCCCGCATTGCGGCAAGAAGGGAAGCAGCGCGAACTGCCCCGGCCAGGCCCGCACGAGCGGATTGGGTTAACAGGACGGATGGAGGCATGGCGATGAAGGGGATCATTCTGGCGGGTGGAAGCGGCACCCGGCTGCACCCGATGACGCTGACGGCGTCGAAGCAGCTGCTTCCCGTCTACGACAAGCCGATGATCTATTATCCGCTGTCGGTGCTGATGCTCGCCGGCATCAAGGATATTCTCATCATCTCGACTCCGCACGACCTGCCGCGCTTCCGCGCGCTGCTCGGCACGGGCGAGCGCTGGGGCATGAAGTTCACCTATGCCGAGCAGCCGAGCCCGGATGGCCTCGCTCAGGCCTATCTGATCGGCGAGGACTTCGTCGGCGGCGAAAAGTCGGCACTGATTCTCGGCGACAACGTCTTCTACGGCCACGGCCTTCCCGAGCTTCTGGGCAGCGCCGTCCAGCGCGACAGCGGTGCAAGCGTCTTCGCCTACCACGTCAACGATCCCGAGCGGTACGGCGTCGTCGCCTTCGACCAAGAGGGCCGTGCCACCTCGATCGAGGAAAAGCCTGTCAAGCCGGCGTCGAACTGGGCGGTGACGGGACTGTATTTCTACGACGGACGTGCATCTGAGATCGCCCGCTCGCTCAAGCCCTCGCCGCGCGGCGAGCTGGAGATTACCGATCTCAACCGGGTCTATCTGGAAGAAGGCTCTCTCAGCGTCGAGTGCATGGGGCGCGGCTTCGCCTGGCTGGACACGGGCACGCCCGATTCGCTTCTTCAGGCGGCCGAGTTCGTGCGCACGCTCGAACATCGTCAGGGTTTCAAAGTCTGCTGCCCCGAAGAGATCGCCTTCAATCTCGGCTTCATCGATGCCGACCAGCTGACGCGTCTCGGCAAGGAACTCGGCAAGAGCCAATACGGCATCTATCTTCAGAAGATCGCGGCTGGCGGCCTCTGATCGTCAGCCTCGCTTGTGGCAGGCGAGACGAACCTATATCAGCGCGACTTCGCTGGGCGGCTCTTCCCGCCCGGCCATGGTGGCCGATGGCGCATGAGGCGCCACGTCGCCACGATGCCTGCTGGAAAGGACCATCGGCAGAATGTCTTCGACGGATGCTCCTGTCTATGTCTCGAACGGTCGAGCCGACCGCGCGGATCGGATGCGCGAATGCCTTGCGGACTTTTCCAAGGGGCTCGGCCTGCGTGAACTCTGGCTGTTTCTCGGCTGGCGCGACGTGCGCAAGCATTATCAACGCTCGCTGCTCGGTCCTTTCTGGCTGACCTTATCCATGGGGTTCATGGTGCTGGGTCTGGGCGTTCTCTATTCCCAGATCTTCAAGCAGCCCATTCAGGACTATCTGCCCTTCCTGGCGGTCGGCTTCATCACCTGGGGCTTGATCAGCGGCTTGATCGTGGGCAGCTGCGACGTCTATTCATCCGCTGCCTCGTCCGTGCGGCAGGTTCGGATGCCGCTCAGCATCTATATCTACCAGTTCGTCTGGCGGCAGATCATCACCTTCGGGCACAATTTCATCATCTATATCGCCGTCGCTCTTTATTTCGGGCTTTGGCCGGGGTTGAACGGGCTGATGTTCCTTCCGGCGTTCGTCCTGATCACGGCGAACGGATTCTTCATGGCCATGATTCTCGGGCCACTCTGCGCGCGCTTCCGTGATATTCCGATGATCATTCAAAGCGTCGTGCAGATCGTCTTCTTCATGACGCCGATCCTCTGGGATGCGAAGCAGGTGCCCGAGCGCGCGCTGTTTCTGCATGCCAATCCCTTCTATCACTTCATCGAGATCATCCGCGATCCCCTGCTCGGCCATGCCGCCTCGCTGGAAAACTGGGGCGTCTGCATCGCCATCACGCTGGCGATGGGCTTCGTCGCCTTCCACTTCTTCGCGCGCTATCGTCCGCGCATCGCTTACTGGGCCTGATCCTGAATGGCTTCGATCAAGTTCGAGAACGTCTCGGTCGACATTCCCGTGTTCAACGCGAGCAATCGCTCGCTGAAGAACAATGTTCTGTCGGCTGCGACGGGCGGCCAGATCCAGCCGCGCGACAGCGGCCGGATGTCGGTTCGGGCCATCGACGATGTCTCCTTCGACCTGACGCACGGCACGCGCGTCGGCCTGATCGGGCACAATGGCGCGGGCAAGTCGACCATGCTGCGCGTCATCGCCGGCATCTATGCGCCGACGGGAGGCCGCGTCAGCGTCGAGGGCGATGTGGCGCCGATGTTCGACATCGGCTTCGGCATGGACCCGGATGCGACGGGCTGGGACAACATCATCCTGCGCGGCATGTTGCTCGGCTATTCCAAGCGCGAGATCCACGAGCGCGCAAAGGACATCGCCCTGGTCAGCGATCTCGGCGAGTTTCTGGACATGCCGATCCGAACCTATTCGGCGGGCATGGCGACGCGTCTCGCTTTCGCCGTTTCGACGTCGATCCGCCCCGACATCCTGCTGATCGACGAGGGCATCGGCGCGGGCGACGCGGCCTTCATCGCACAGGCGCGCGAGCGGATGAGCCGTTTCATCGGCGAAGCCGGTCTCCTCGTTCTCGCCTCCCATGCCGACGACATGCTGCGTCAGTGGTGCCAGACGGGCATCTGGATGGAACATGGGCGTATGCGGATGCAGGGCGAAATCGGAGAGGTGCTGGCTGCCTATCACGCCTCGCTCGCGCAGGGCTGAGACGCGCCCAACGAAGGCGGCGGAGGATCACCCTGCCCCGCCGGCTAGTCGCGACCTGCGAGACTCAGGCCGTCGGGATACCTCGCCGCCGAAGCGAGAACCATCCAGCGCTCGAGCCGATGGACCGATCCGCGAGGTCCCATGCTTCGTGGGCCTCCCTTCCCGTTCACATGATTGCGAGCCCTCTGATTCGAGGCTTGCTTTCGAACCGGAAGACCGGGTCCTCGACGGCCTGGCCCTCCGCCCATTCATTTGGCAGATGCCTCGATTCACTCCACGCTTTGCCGCCGGAATAAGCGACGTGACCGCCCGAGCCTGACTCGAGCCCGCTCGACGCGACGGAATATCAGCCATGCCGCGTCACGAGGCTTGGCATTTGGACGGTTTAGGCCATTCTTGTGATGGTTGATAAATCGGGGGGTTGGGTTGAGCGCATTCGACGAAATGCTGGCGAGCGAAGCAGGCGTTCGCGATCCTTATCGCCGTTTCCATTCCTGGTTCGAGACGCAGGTTCCCCAGACTCTTTCGCGCAAGGCCACCGAGGCCGAAGGGTTCTTTCGTCGCACCGGCATCACCTTCAACGTGTATGGCGATGAGGAAGCCGCCGAGCGCCTGATCCCCTTCGATCTCGTTCCGCGCATCATTTCCGGCCGCGAATGGTCGAAGTTGGCGGAAGGCATCGAACAGCGCGTTCGCGGGCTCAACGCCTTTCTGGACGACATTTATCATGACCAGGAGATCGTGAAAGCCGGCATCGTTCCCGAGCGGCTGATCAAGGGCAACGAGGCCTTCATTCCGCAGATGGTCGGCTTCCGACCGCCCGGCGGCGTCTATACTCACATCATCGGCGTTGACATCGTGCGCACGGCCGAGAACCAGTTCTACGTGCTGGAAGACAATGCCCGCACGCCCTCCGGCGTCTCGTATATGATCGAGAACCGGGAAACGATGATGCAGATGTTTCCCGAGCTTTTCGCGCAGAATCGCGTGCGCCCGGTGGAAACCTATCCGCGCCATCTCCGCCGCTCGCTTCAGGCGGTCGCCCCGCCCGCCTGCAAGGGCACGCCGCGCGTTGCGGTGCTGACGCCGGGCATCCACAACTCGGCCTATTACGAGCATGCCTTCCTCGCCGACCAGATGGGCGTCGAACTGGTGGAAGGCACCGACCTGAAGCTGGTGGACGGCCGGATCGCCATGCGCACGACGCAAGGCTACGTGCCGATCGATGTCCTTTATCGCCGCGTGGACGACGCCTTCCTCGACCCGGACGTCTTCCGCCCTGAATCCGTGCTCGGCGTTCCCGGCATCATGGACGTCTATCGCAACGGCGGCATCACCATCGCCAATGCGCCGGGAACCGGCATTTCGGACGACAAGGCGATCTATTCCTACATGCCGGAGATCGTCGAGTTCTACACAGGCAAGCCGGCCATTCTCGAAAACGTGCCGACATGGCGCTGCGCCGAGGAACAGAGCCTCGCCTACGTGCTGGAGCACCTCGAAGACCTGGTGGTGAAGGAAGTGCACGGGTCGGGCGGCTACGGCATGCTGGTCGGCCCCGCGGCCTCGAAGGCCGAGCGGGAGGCCTTCGCCGCCAAGCTGCGCGCGCGCCCCGGAAACTACATCGCCCAGCCGACGCTGGCCCTGTCCACCGTTCCGATCCTGACCGAAAAAGGTCTCGCGCCGCGCCATGTGGACCTGCGCCCCTTCGTGCTCGTGTCCGATAGCGTGAAGATCATTCCGGGGGGGCTGACGCGCGTCGCGCTCAAAGAGGGCTCGCTCGTAGTGAATTCCAGCCAGGGCGGCGGCACCAAGGACACCTGGGTTCTGGAAGACTGATGTCCTCCCGGCTCGGCCGTTCGCGGCCGGGCCATTTCCCTTTTCGCTCGGTCATCGTACGCACGTAACCGTCTTCGGCTCGCGCCGCCCCAACAGGATCAGAATCGCGACACATGGCTCTTCTCGGACGCACCGCCAACGGACTCTTCTGGATGCAGCGCTATATCGAGCGTGCCGAGAACATGGCCCGTCTGCTCGATGCCGGCCTGCGCCTGTCGCTGACCAACCTTTCGGCCGAACCCGACGAATGGCAGTCCGTGCTCGTGTCGGCAGGCGTCGAGACAGGGTATCTGGCGAAATACCGGAGCTTCGAGCCGAACCAGATCGTCGATTACATGCTGCGCGACTTCGACAATCCGTCGAGCGTCATCTCCTCCATGGGCATCGCGCGCACCAACGGGCGCATGGTGCGCACGGCGCTGACGCGCGAGACGTGGGAAGCGATCAACGAAAGCTGGCTGATCCTGCGCCAGCATCTCTCTCAGCCCGTGGACGATCTTCCGGCCGTTCTCGACCTTGTGAAGGCCCGCACGGCACTGATTCGCGGCTCGTTCCACGGGACGATGCTGCGCAATCCGATCTTCGACTTCTGCAATCTCGGCACCTTCGTGGAGCGCGCCGACAACACCGCCCGCATTCTCGACGTGAAATATTGGGTGCTCATGCCGACCCATTCGTCGGTCGGCTCGTCGCTCGACAATTACCAATGGGGCTCGATCCTGCGCTCGGTCTCGGCGCTGCGCTCCTATGCCTGGGAATATGACGCGGACTTGCGGGCGGTCGACATCATCGACTTCCTGCTTCTCAATCGACGGATGCCGCGTTCGCTCGCCTATTCCTATCGCTGCATCAACGACAGCCTCGACTATCTCGCCCGTGCCTACGGGCAGGAGCGCGAATGCCATGCGACGGCTCGCGCCATCTCCACCCGGCTGGAGCAGCACAGCGTCACCGAAATCCTGGAGACCGGGCTGCACGAGTTCCTGGAAACGCTGATCGTGGACAACAACCGCCTGTCCAACGAGATCGCGCGCGACTTCAGCTTCTATTCCTGATCGTCACGGCACATGTGCCCTCGATAGCGGGACGCTTCTGTTGCGATGCCGCGCCGCGTGTGGTTGCGGGCGTTAACCTCCTTCGGCATAAGCTGCCGCCGAACGGCTCCCTTGGGAGCGGAAAGCGTCAGGAGCGTTCGAAGTGACCTATTGCGTCGGTCTCCTTCTCAATCGTGGCATGGTCTTCATGTCGGACACCCGCACCAATGCCGGGATCGACAATATTTCCGTCGTCACGAAGCTGCGCACCTGGAACATGCCGGGTGATCGCTTTCTCTGCCTCATGTCGGCGGGCAATCTCGCGACGACGCAGTCCACCATCTCGCTTCTGGAAGAGCGCGGCTTGGCCTCGCATGATCGCAAGCCCAAACTCCTGACGCAGCCGACCATGTTCCAGACGGCCAAGCTTGTTGGCGAGACACTGCGTGAAGTCATCTCCTATACGAACGAAGGCAGCGACGGATCGAGCCGCTTCCTCGGCTCCTTCATTCTGGGCGGGCAGATCAAGGGCGGCCGCCCTCGCCTCTTCATGATCTATCCCGAAGGAAATTTCATCGAGGCAGGCCCCGACAACCCGTTCTTCCAGATCGGCGAGCACAAATATGGTCGCCCGATTCTGGTGCGGACCTACGAGCCCACCATGTCGCTGGAAGATGCGGTGAAGCTTCTGCTCGTGTCCTTCGATTCGACCATCAAGTCGAACCTTTCGGTGGGCCTGCCGATCGATCTTCAAGTCTATGAGACCGACAAGCTCGAAACCGGCTATCGCCAGCGCTTCGACGATCGCGACCCCTATTACCGGCAGATTTCGGAAGGCTGGGGGGATGCGCTGAAATCAGCCTTCGATCAACTGCCGGCGTTCAGTCCGGCAGGTGTCGAGCGCTGACCCGATTCGTCAGGAATCGCGGCTGAGGCCTTTGGCCGCGAGTTCGTCCAGATAGGCGTTCCACAGACGCCCGCCGTCGCGCGCGAGCTGGAGCAGATAGGTCCAGGTGTAAATGCCGGTATCATGCCGATCGTCGAAGGCGATTCGGATGGCGTAATGGCCGACCGGAAAGATATTGGCGATCCGCACCTCGCGCTTGCCGCCGACGGTGACGCGCTGGTCCGGCGAATGGCCCTGCACCTCGGCCGAAGGCGATAGAACGCGCAGCATCTCGGCCGTGATTTCGGCCGGCGGCGCACTTCCGAAGCGCAAAACCAGGGTCTTGCGATCAGGCAAAACGCGAATTTCTTCGGGGACAGGCGCGGCGCACATGGTCATTCTCCTCAGCGAGTGTGATGCTCCCGCTTGACCGCGTTGGCAAGCCTTTCCACATTCGTCACACGACGCAAGGAAAGGATGGCGGTTCGACGCCGCCGAGCATGACCCTGATCACGCCTCTCGCCCCGCGCCCGGAGAAGCCCGCGCTGATCGACCCGTTCCAGCGGGCGATCACCTATCTCCGTGTTTCCGTGACCGATCGCTGCGACTTCCGCTGCACCTATTGCATGGCGGAGGATATGGAGTTCCTGCCCAAGCGCGATCTCCTGACGCTGGAGGAGTTGGACCGCCTGTCGTCGGCCTTCATCGAGCGGGGCGTGCGCCGGCTCCGGCTGACGGGCGGCGAGCCGCTGATGCGCAAGAACATTCTCTACCTCATCCGTTCCCTATCTCGTCATCTGGAGAGTGGGCATCTGGACGAGCTGACGCTGACCACCAATGGCTCGCAGCTCCAGCGTTTTGCCAGGGATCTCGCAGCCTGCGGCGTGAAACGCCTCAACGTGTCGCTGGATACGCTCGACCCGGACAAGTTTCGCCACATCACGCGGCGCGGCGATCTCGCCGGGGTTCTGGCCGGCATCGACGCGGCTTTGGCGGCGGGCATCCAGCTCAAGCTCAACGCCGTCGCGCTCAAGAATTTCAACGAAGGCGAACTGCCCTTCATGATGCGCTGGGCCCACGAGCGCGGCATGGACATGACGGTGATCGAGACCATGCCGCTCGGCGAAATCGACGAGGATCGAACCGACCGCTACCTGCCGCTGAACCAGGTTCGCCGCAGCCTTGAAGAGCGCTTCACGCTGCGCGACATTCCCTACAAGACGGGCGGCCCCGCGCGCTATGTGGACGTGGCGGAAACGGGCGGGCGTCTGGGCTTCATCACGCCGATGACCCACAATTTTTGCGAAAGCTGCAACCGGGTTCGGGTGACCTGCACGGGCACGCTCTACATGTGTCTCGGGCAGGAGGACGCCGCCGATCTGCGCGGCGCGATGCGCGGTTCGGAGGGCGACGAAGCGCTGCATCGGGCGATCGACGAAGCCATTTCCCGCAAGCCCAAGGGTCACGATTTCGTCATCGATCGCGCCACCAAACGCCCCTCCGTGTCCCGCCATATGAGCGTGACGGGCGGCTGATCTCCGCAAATCGCTTCGCCGAATTGCGAAAGCCCGACGCGGGAACGCGCTATACTGGTGGATTTCTAGGGAGCCACGGTATTTGCCGCGACGCTCGGGCGGCTGAACTTGGAACGACCTGTTAACGGTTCGCGTTACCCCGGTCAGTTCAGCACCAGCGTTTGGAAGGCTCCGATGAAAACCTTTGTGAAGACCAGCTTGGCCCTTGGTGCCGTGGTGATGGTGACGGCCGGCTGCACCACCACGGAGCGCACCGTGGGCGGTGCCTTGATCGGCGGCGCGGGCGGCGCGGTGGTTGGCGATGCGATCGGCGGTTCGGGCGGCGCGGTGATCGGCGGGTTGGCCGGCGGCACCGCGGGCGCGCTGATCGGCCGCGAATCCGGTCGCCGGGCCAACAACGGATATTATCGAGGATACTGAGCCGAGACGAAGCTCTGACACTCATGCTTCAGGGGATCGACACACTCGTGGTCGATCCCCTGAAGCTTTCGGCGTATCGCCGCTATAAGAAACGAGAGCGCGCTATCGGCTGCCGTCTTCCTTGTAGGCGTTGGATGCCGATGTCGCTGAAATCGCATAAGCCCCGCCGCTGACGGAGATCGGCAAAGCCACGAAGGCGGGGGGAAGTGTCGCGGCGGCGGCAAGCCCGCCCGCGATCGCAGAAGCCGGTCCTGGGATCTGCACCTCGGCTGGATTGGCGAGCGTCGCGGTTGCGCCGGCTTTGCTCCAGGTGGTGCGCCATTGCGACAATTGCTGGCTTCGCACCGCTTCATCTGAAAATGCCAATCGATCCATCATGATCTGGCGTCGTCCCGCGTTCCGCAGTCCCGAGATCGGGGCCAGCCCTCACATAGGCTGAAGCAACTGCTCGCTTCCAATCTAGAGCGATTGTCTTGCCGGATTCTTCGCCAGACATTTCAAATTGTGGATAACCCTGTCGTAGCGTCAACGCCCTCACCAAAGCGCCGATCCGGCCACGCATTGCGAAAGCCGATGGCGCTTGTCCGCGCTCACATTAAGCCTTTAGAAGCAGGCATCGATATGGTGAAGGCGAATGCCTATGAACGCGTCAGGCTCCTCTCTCGCCAGCGAGAATGCGCGCGCGAGCCTCCTGATGACAGGCGCCATGGCCTGTTTCGCCCTCAACGACATGATGGTGAAAACGCTCTCCGCCTCCATGGAGGCACCTCAGATCATGGCCCTTCGCGGGGTCATCGTATCCTGCCTCCTGATCGCGCTCGGCTTGCAACAAGGCGTTCTCCGTCCGCTGTCGCGCCTTCGTCATCGCGCCGTTCTGTTGCGCACCCTGGCCGACATCCTGACGACCATTTCCTACATCTCGGCGCTCAAACATCTCTCGCTGGGCAATGCCTCGGCGATCTTCCAAGCCCTGCCCTTCACGATCACGATCGGGGCGGCGCTGTTCCTGGGAGAAAGCGTCGGCTGGCGACGCTGGGTCGCCATCGTGGTCGGTTTCGTGGGCGTTCTGGTGATCTTGCGGCCGGCGACGGACGGGTTCAACACCTACGCCGTCTGGGTTCTGATCTCCGTCGTCTTCGCCGCGATGCGCGATCTCGTGACGCGCCGGATGCCGACCTCGATTTCCTCTCTGCAGGTGGCGACGGTCACATCGATTGCCGTCGCCATCACCGGCTTTCTGATGCTGCCGGCGGTCGGCTGGTCGCCCGTCTCCGGAGGGAGTTGGCTGATTCTTCTGTGTGGGGCGTTTGCCATTGGGGCCGGTTACATCATGATCGTCGCGTCGATGCGCGTCGGAGACATGAGCTTCGTCGCACCCTTCCGCTATTCGATCCTGATCTTCGCCATGGCTCTTGGAGCCTTGGTCTTCGAGGAGCGGCCGGACGGCTTCGAGATCCTGGGCTCGCTCATCGTGGTGGGTAGCGGTGCCTACACGATCCACCGCGAAGGGGTGGCCCGGCGCGCGGCGCGCGCGGGAAGCACGGGTCCATGAAGGTCTATGGCGCGCTTCTGGCGGGCGGCGCGGCCTCGCGCCTCGGCGGCGTCGCCAAACCGCTTCTCGATCTGGCGGGCTGCACCATGGCCGAGCGCGCGCTGATGCCACTGCGCGGTCACGTCGAGAGGATTCTCGTCTCGACGGATCGGCACGAATTGTTCGCGCCGTTCGGCTTCGAGACGGTGGAGGACGGACGGCCCGAGCGCCTCGGCCCGCTTGCCGGCCTCGCGGCGCTTTATCGCGCGATCCGACGCGAGGACGACGCGCCCTTCGCGCTTCTGACCGTGCCGGGCGACACGCCTTTTCTTCCCCGCGATCTCGCGCGGCGTCTCCTCAGCCATGCGCGGCCGGGCACCGTGCGCGTCGCCGCGTTCGGCCCGCATTGGCAACCGACTGTCGCGCTCTGGCCGGATACGGCCTTGGAAGACCTGCCAGCCTGGCTCGACAGCGATACGTCCAATATTTCGATTCGCCACTGGATTGCGCACCATCCGCACGAGGTGATCGAGTTTGCGCCGACACTCTCAGCCCCAGGCGGCGATCCCTTCTTCAACGTCAACACATCAGAAGACTTGGAGGCCGCACGCCGCCATCTGAGCGCGATCGAAAGATGAGGGTGATGGTACCGAAGACTTGCCAAGGCCGGAAGCTAAGCCTTATTGCTTGGATAATAGGCATGCTCTTTTGTCGGGCTGCCGCAGACTTGCAAGAAGGTTGACCATGCGATCCATCAAAACGGCTCTGTTCGCTCTGTCCGCCCTGGCCCTCACCACGTCCCTGGCGGCGGCGCAGGAGAGCGACGCCAACAAGACCTGGACCGAGGTCCGCATCGGATCGGAAGGCGCCTACCCCCCCTTCAACGTCCTGGACGCTTCGGGCAAGCTCAGCGGCTTCGACATCGACATCGCCAATGCTCTTTGCGACCATATGAAGGTGAAATGCACCTTCGTGACGCAGGATTGGGACGGCATGATCCCCGCCCTTCAGAACGACCGGTTCGACGCGGTGATCGCGTCCATGTCGATCACGCCCGAGCGTGAGAAGCAGGTTCTCTTCACCAACAAGTATTACAACACGCCAGGCGCGGTGGCCGTCCCCAAGGATTCGACCATTCCCGACACGTCAGCTGCTTCGTTCAAGGGCAAGACGGTCGGCGCTCAAGGGTCGACAACGCATTCGCAAGCCGTGGAAAAGTTCCTGCCGGATGCGGACGTGCGCATTTACCCGACGGCCGAAGAATACAAGCTCGACATCGAGAATGGCCGCCTTGATGCCGTCAGCGACGATATCGTCGTTCTGTCGCAGTGGATCGACAGCCCTGAAGGCGCCTGCTGCAAGATTCTCGGCTCGCTCCCGGCGGACGAAAGCATTTACGGCAAGGGCGCGGGCATTGCGCTTCGCAAGGGCGACACCAAGCTGAAGAAGATGTTCGACGACGCGATCGCCGCGATCCGCGCCGACGGCACCTACAAGAAGATCCAGGACAAGTATTTCAAGTTCGACGTCTACGGGAAGTGATCGCAGCCTGATCTCGGGAAAGCCGGATCGCCCGGCTTTCCCCTTCCACAAACGCCAATACCCGACCCGTCGCCGGTTCGAGAGAGTTTCCAGGCCGAGCTTGAACCTCGGGTGGGATACGCTTTCGCGGGGCTGCGAGAGGTGTTACCAGCAGCTTTCCATTTTGAAGGCCAGGGGAACGATGACATCAGTCCGCAAAGGCGCGTCTCGCCCTGACCGGTGCCCCTCGTGACGACCGATTATCTGTCTCTCCTCTCCTATGGTGCCGATGGCTGGGGCGACGAACTCCTCTCCGGCCTGTTCATCACCTTCTCGCTGGCTCTGGCGACCCTGCCTCTGGGCCTCCTGCTCGGCCTCGGTCTGGCGCTCGCCAAACGCGGCGGCGACCCGGCGCTGGCCCTTTCCGCCAATGTCTACACCACCCTGTTTCGGGGCCTGCCCGAGCTTCTGACGCTCTTCCTCGTGTATTACGGCGGCCAGAATCTCCTGAATTCGGTGAGCACGACGCTCGGCTGGGGCAATATCGAAATCTCCAGCTTTCTGGCCGGCATGATCGCGCTCGGCTTCGTCTTTGCCGCCTATTCGAGCGAAGTGTTCCTATCGGCCTTCCAGGCGATTCCGAACGGCCAATGGGAAGGCGGGCGAGCGCTCGGGCTGCGCGAGCGGCGCATCTTCCGGCTGGTGATCTTTCCCCAGCTTTTGCGCATCAGCCTGCCCGGCCTGTCCAATGTCTGGCTGAATCTTCTGAAGGACACGGCGCTCGTTTCGGTCGTGGGTCTCTCTGATATTCTGCGTCAGACAGGCGTTGCAGCACGTGTGACGCGCGAGCCGTTCTTCTTCTTCGCGCTTGCCTGCGTTCTCTATCTCATCCTCACCTTCGTTTCCTCGCTCGCCCTCGGGCGGCTGGAGCGCTGGACCCGGCGTGGGGAGGCCGCGCGATGACGTCACGGATCGCCGATTTCGCGAAGCGTTCGAGCTGGCTCGGCCTTGCCACGCTTCTTGTCTGGATCGTGGGCGGCATCGGCCTCGTCTGGTACCTTGTGGCCGTCTGGAACCCGGATCTCGTGGCGCGCTACGGCCCGCTTTATCTTCAGGGCTTGCGCACGACGCTGATCCTCGTGTCGCTGTCCTATCTCTGCGGCATGGCGCTGTCCGTGCCGCTGGCCGCCGGCCGTCTGTCGCAGAACCGATTGGCGCGCGGCATCAGCTCGGCCTATGTCGGCTTCTTCCGCGGCACGCCTCTCATCGCGCAGCTCTTCCTGATCTATTACGGCTTCGGCAGCTTCCGCCCGGCCTTCGAGACGGTCGGCCTCTGGTGGTTCTTCCGAGAGGCCTGGTACTGCGCGGTCTTCGCGCTGGCGCTCAACACGGCGGCCTATCAGACCGAAATCCTGCGCGGTGCGCTGCTCAGCATTCCCAAGGGCCAATGGGAAGGCGCGCGCTCCCTCGCCCTGCCGCGCCACGTGACCTTCCGCAAGATCATCGTGCCGCAGGCGCTCATGGTGGCGCTGCGACCCTATGCGAACGAGTTGATCCTGCTGGTGAAGGCTTCGGCCATCGTCGCCATCATCACCGTGTTCGATCTCTTCGGGGAAACGCGCCGCGCTTTCTCGCGCAGCTTCGACTTCCAGACTTATGTCTGGGCAGCGTTGTTCTATCTCGTCATCGTCGAGATCGTGCGCAATCTCACCGCGCTCGCCGAGAAGCGCCTGACGCGGCATCTCGTACGATAGCGCATCTTACGGCCGATCACGGCAGCATCCCATACAGCCAAAAGGACAGAGCATGGCGAAGACCGCTTTCATCGGACTGGGCGTGATGGGCTATCCCATGGCAGGCCACCTCAAGGCCAAGGGCGGGCATGAGGTCACGGTCTTCAACCGCACGCGGGAAAAGGCCGAGCGCTGGGCCGGCGAGCATGGCGGCGCGTTCCGCGAGACGCCGCGCGAGGCGGCCGAGGGCGCCGATTTCGTCTTCGTCTGCGTCGGCAATGACGACGACGTGCGCTCCGTCACGCTGGGCGAGACCGGAGCACTCGCCGGCATGAAGCCGGGCGCGGTGCTGGTGGATCACACGACCGCCTCGGCGGAGCTGGCGCGTGAGCTCGACAAAGCCGCGCGCGAGGGGGGCCAGCGCTTTCTCGACGCGCCCGTGTCCGGCGGACAGGCCGGCGCTGAGAACGGCGTTCTGACCGTGATGGTCGGCGGTGAGAGTGACACGTTCGAGGCCGCGCGCCCGGTGATCGATTCCTATGCTCGCATGGTCGGGCTCATGGGCCCGGCGGGCGCAGGGCAGCTTGCCAAGATGATGAACCAGATCTGCATCGCCGGTCTGGTGCAGGGCCTGTCGGAGGCCATCCATTTCGGGCAGAAGGCCGGGCTCGACATTGGGAAGGTGATCGACGTCCTCTCCAAGGGCGCGGCGGGCTCGTGGCAGATGGAGAACCGGCACAAGACCATGATCGAGGGGCGCTACGATTTCGGCTTCGCGGTGGAATGGATGCGCAAGGATCTCGGCATCTGCCTCACGGAAGCGCGCCGCAACGGCGCATCCCTCCCCGTCACGGCGCTGGTCGATCAGTTCTATGGCGAGGTAGAGAAGCTCGGCGGCCGGCGCTGGGACACGTCCTCGCTTCTGGCCCGGCTGACGCGCTGAGAGCTTGGCGCGCTGAGAGCTTGGGCCGTGCGGCGGGAGATCAACTCTCCCGCTGTTCCTTTTCAAGGATCATGTAATCGAGCGGCAGCTCGGTCGTGGTCTTGATCCGCTCCATGGCGAAGGCCGACGACACGTCGCGAATGTCGATCTTCGAGATCAGGCGCTTGTAGAAGCCGTCATAGGCGGCGATATCGGGCACGACGACGCGCAGGAGATAATCCACGTCGCCGCTCATGCGATAGAAATCAACGACTTCCGGAAACTCGTTCACCACTTCCGAGAAGCGCTTCAGCCACTCGGCCGAATGCGAATGGGTGCGGATCGAGACGAAGACGGTGACGCGCGTGTTGACCTTCTCGGGGTCGAGAATGGCGACGCGGCGCTTGATGACGCCCTCTTCCTCCAGCTTCTGAATGCGCCGCCAGCAGGGCGTCGTGGACAGGCCGACCCGCTTGGCGACATCCGCCACCGCCAGCGTCGCATCCTCCTGAAGCAGTCTCAGGATTTTCTTGTCCAAACGATCCATGGTTCGGCCTCACTCTCGCACAGAGACGTTTTGTACAACAGGACGCACGGCCTCGTCAGACCAGCGCAGCGATCCGGTGGCGCAGTTCGGGCAAAAACATTTCCTCGAACCAGGGATTGCGCAAAATCCATCCGCTATTGCGCCAGGACGGATGAGGCAGCGGCAGAATCACCGGGCCATTGCCGGCCTCATCCTTCCGATCCAGCCACGCATGGACGGTCTGCGTCATGCTTTGACCCGAGATGCTTACCCCGGCACGCGGCAGGTGCCAGCTTTGCGCGGCGCGGCCCACTGCCAGAATCAGGTCCAGTTGCGGCATGGCGGCGAAGACAGATGGATGCCACTGCCGACACTCCGCCCTCGGCGGCCGGTCTCCGCCCTTTGGGTCCGTGCCGGGAAAGCAGAAGCCCATCGGCACGATGGCGACCCGGCTGGCATCGTAGAACACGTCTTCGCCCACTCCCATCCACGCGCGCAGCCTGACGCCGGACGGGTCGGTGAAGGGCCGGCCGGAGCGGTCGGCGAGATTGCCCGGCGCCTGCCCCGCGATGCAGATTCGCGCGGTGTCGGATAGAACGAAGACCGGGTTGGGCTCGCGCTCCAGCGGTGGTCCGATGGGCTGGTCCCGACAGATCCGACATGCGCGAATGTCACGCCGGAGCGCATCGACGCTTGGCCTCGTTCTGCCGTTGTCCATGTTTTTCAAAGGCCTGCCTGCTGTTCGACCCGTCTCGTCCGGGCTTTCGAGGACGCCGCTCGTGCCGCATTTCGAGCGGCAATCGGGGGAAAGACGACTTCTTAATCCAATTTTTTAAGCTTTTCGCAAGAGCATGAGACTCCCGCGCTCCGGTCGCTCGAAACCTCGCTGTGTCTCTCGGTTCATGTCTCTTGCGCCTCCCCCTTCCCTGAACGAGACGCTGCCGCATCGCGGGCCGGCGACGCGTCGCGGCGATGTGACGGAGACCGTGCGTTCGGCGCGAGACCGGCTTCTGTCGCCCGCCGGCCTGCCGCCGCGCATTGAGCTGGCGCTTCTGCGTCAGCATGTCGGGCAGCTCCTGGTCGGGGTGCCGATCGTCTCGGGCCTCGTCGCCGTTCTGGCCATTGCGGCCGGGCTTCGTGAAGCGAGCTTCGCCTGGATCTGGATCGTCTCCCATTTGGTGGCCAGCGGTTTTCTGCTGGGCGTCGTCCTGCGCTTCGAAGCCTCGACGCGGCCGATCTTCCAGGCGCAGTCCTGGAAGCGTCTGTTTCTCGCAGGCCACTTCCTGTCCGGCCTGCCGTGGGCGCTTCTGTGGCTCTGGCCACTCTGCCGCAGCTGCGGCCCGATCGACACCAATGCCCTACTGTTTGCCACAAGTCTGGGCGCGATCGCGACCGTTGCGATGATCGGCGCGGCGCTCGGCGGCGTCGTGATCGCCACCTTCCTGCCGCTGGTCGGCGCGCTGGCCTTCCGCGCGACCACCAGCCAGGACGCCAGCGAGCAGGCCCTCTACGGCCTTCTGATCTGCGCCATCCCCTTTTTCACGCTCGTGGCGGATCGCCTGCGCCGGGGCTCGGTGGAGCGGCTTCGGCACCGGGCCGAGCGCGACCAGCTCGTGTCCGAAATCGAGACGGCCCGCATCCAGTCCGACGAGGCGCGCCAGCGCGCCGAGGAAGCCAATCTCGCCAAGTCGCAGTTTCTGGCCACGATGAGCCATGAGCTGCGCACGCCGCTCAACGCAATTCTCGGCTTCTCCGAGGTGATCAGCAACGAAATTCTCGGCCCGGTCGGCAACGAGACCTATCGGGACTATGTCAACGACATCCACCAGTCGGGCCAGCATCTCCTCGACCTCATCAACGAAATTCTCGACCTCTCGCGCGTGGAGGCCGGCCGCTACACGTTGAACGAGGAGCCGCTGCTTTTGGCCAACAAGGCGCGCGAGGGTATCGGCTATGTCCAGCTCAAGGCGGACACGAAGCGCATTTCCATCGTCTCGGAGTTCGAGCCGAACCTGCCCCAGCTCTGGGGCGATCCGCGCTCGCTGCGGCAGGTCGTGCTCAATCTCCTGTCCAACGCCGTGAAGTTCACGCCCGAAGGGGGGCGGATCGTCTGCCGCGTCGGCTGGACGGCGGGCGGCGGGCAATATGTCTCGGTGAGCGACAACGGGCCGGGCATCCCGGCCGAAGAGCTGCCGACCGTCCTCTCCTCCTTCGGCCAGGGATCGAGCGCCATCAAATCCGCCGAACAGGGCACCGGCCTCGGGCTTCCCATCGTGCAGGCCTTGATGACGCTCCACAATGGCCGCTTCGAGCTCCATTCGGAACTCGGGCGTGGCACGGAGGCCATCGCGATCTTCCCGCATTCGCGCGTTCTCGAAGTCATGCCCGCCATGCAGGACTTCGTCTGACGAAACCGTCACTTGCGCGCCTGAAACCCCACCCCCATTTTGGCTCCCATGTCCGCTGCGCCCGCTTCTGTCTCCTCCCCTTGCGTCCAAATCTGCGTGCTCGACGCCGTCAGCGGGTGGTGCGTCGGCTGCGGGCGCACGATCGAGGAGATCACCTCCTGGGGCGGCCTCAGCGAAGAAAGCCGCTTGGAGATCATGGGCGGCCTGCCGAGCCGGCTGGACAGCATGGAACCCCAGGCGGGAGCCGCCTGAGATGCGCGCCAGCTCTCCTCGCCTCGCCATCCCGAGCGTCCTTCTTCTCCTCGCGCTCGGTGGACAGGCCCTCGCCTTCGATGGCGAGCAGACGGCCTCCGCGCTTTATCTCGGCGTCTGGGCCGTGCTTCTGGCCAGCAGCGTTTTCGTCCTGTTCCGCTATCGTCTCGGCGAGGCGCTGCGCGCCATCGTGATCTGGGCCTTGGCCTTCCTGGTGCTGATCGGGGCCTATGCCTACCGGGACGAGTTCGGCGCGGTGCGCGATCGTATCATGGCCGAACTCTGGCCGGGCTACGCCGTCACATCAGGCACGGCGGGGGAGGTCATGGCTGTGCGCGCCGACGACCGGCATTTCCATGTCGATGCCATGGTGAACGGCCGGCCGGTCTCGTTCCTCGTGGATACCGGCGCCAGCGTCATCGCGATCGACCGCGACGTGGCCCGCAGCATCGGCATCGACCCGGATCGCCTCAGCTATTCGAGCCGCATCCGCACCGCCAACGGCGTGGCGCAGGCCGCCGACGTGACGCTGGACACTGTGCGCATCGGCGGCATCGAACGGCGCAATGTGCGCGCCGTCGTCACGGAAGGCTCCGGCATCGGCACGAGCCTTCTCGGCATGAGCTTCCTCGGCACACTCGGCTCGTTCGAGTTCCGGGGTGACCGGCTGATCATGCGGGATTGAAAGACTATTTCGCGAGACTGCCGAGGAAGAGATAGGCGACGATCGACAGATTGCCGACGAAGCCGATTGCGACCACGGCCCAGATCGCCAGCCAGACCGGCGAGCGCTTCGGCGGTTTGCCAGTGGTTTCGGATTGCGGATTGTGTGTCAGGGCTCGGCCCTCCTCACGTTCGGATTGCGGGAAGGAAGCCTCACGCTGCCGTCTCCGTCGGCGTACCGGTGAGGCTTACATACGAAAAGGCTTCCAGAAGAAGATCGGGCGTCGCATCCGGGCGGACGGCGCGCTCCGACAGGATTTGCCGCCAGCGGCGTGCACCGGGCTGGCCCTGAAACAGGCCCACCATATGACGCGTCACCTGCGACAGGCGCCCGCCCCGCGCCATATGCGCGCCGGCATAATCGGCCATGCGCTGGAGCAGCGCTGGATAATCGACCTCGGCCGGTGGGCGGTCGTAAACCAGCGGCCCCACTTCGGCGAGGTCGGACGGATTGCCATAGGCCCCGCGCCCCATCATGACGCCATCGAGACACTTCAGATGCTCGGCCGCCATGCGAACGCTGGTCAACCCGCCATTCAGCCCGATGAACATATCCGGCAGCCGCGCCTTCAATCTGACGACGCGGCTATAGTCGAGCGGGGGAATGTCGCGGTTTTCCTTGGGGCTGAGACCCTGGAGCCAGGCCTTGCGCGCGTGGACCCAAATCGCAGACACGCCCGCCTCGACCGCCGCGTCGGCCAGGGCGTCGAGCGCGGCTTCGGGGTCCTGATCGTCGACGCCGATCCGGCATTTCACCGTCACGGGAATGGAAACGGCCTGACGCATGGCCGACAGGCATTCGCCGACGAGCGCCGGCTGAAGCATCAGGCAAGCACCGAACGCGCCTGACTGAACCCGGTCGGACGGGCAGCCGACATTCAGATTGATTTCATCATAGCCGAAGCCTTCCGCGATGCGCGCGGCCTCGGCAAGCTTGGCCGGATCGGAGCCGCCAAGTTGCAGCGCCAGCGGATGCTCTTCGGAGTCGAAGCCGAGCAGGCGCTCTCGGTCCCCATGCAGAACCGCGTCTGCCACGATCATCTCTGTATAAAGAAGCGCATCGGGCGCGAGCAGCCGATGAAAGAAGCGACACCGACGATCCGTCCAATCGATCATGGGTGCAACGGCGAAGAGCGGGCCGGAGGCGTAATGCGAAGGACGGGCGGATGCGGGCATGGCGGCGTTCGGCTCTTGGGTTCGTCGGCGGCCATCCGGCAGAAACGGGCATTCCGTCTCTCCCTATTGTCGGGATCGCAGCACGGCTTTGTCTTTTGGCGTCTTTTCTATATGCGCAACAAGACACGCTTGCGCTACCCGTGCGTCGCATTCCACACTGGGGCGATCGTCGCAGGAACGATGAACGGTCCGTGCGCGGCGCGAACGGGGTGCCCGCGCTTTGCAAAATCCTCCCGATTGCCTATAGGGTCGCGACTCGATCAGCTAGAGACCGTGCTTCACAACGGACTCTCAGCCCCTCTCGAAGGAAACCGTTTTGACTTCAACGTTTGACCGGGTTGCCGACATCATCGCCGAAACCAGCGAGATCGATCGGGACAGCATCACCCCGGAAAGCCACACGATCGACGATCTGGGCATCGACTCGCTCGACTTCCTCGACATCGTTTTCGCGATCGACAAGGAATTCGGCATCAAGATCCCGCTCGAAAAGTGGACGCAGCGCGTCAACGAGGGCGAGGCCAACACGGAGGAATACTTCGTCATGAAGAACCTCTGCGCCAAGATCGACGAGCTGCGCGCCGCCAAGGGCGCCTGAAACTCCGATGCGAGGCGGGGCGCCCTTGACCGGCGCATCCGCCCCGAAGACAGGACAAGACGACGGGCGCGGCCCTTCCGCGCTTCAGGTCCGGCGGCGATCTGCCCCGGCTCGCGCTGAAAGACGACCCATGACACAAGCCGCCCGCGACGTACTGATCACCGGACTGGGACTGGTTTCCTCCCTCGGAGAAGGCGTCGAGGCTCATGTGTCCCGCCTGTCCGCGCCGGGTCCGCTTCAGCCGACTATCGAGGCCGAGCGCTTCGCGCCCTCCTTCGTCCATCCGCTGCCGCAGATCGACTGGAGCCGCCAGATCCCCAAGAAGGGCGACCAGCGGCAGATGGAGACCTGGCAGAAGATCGGCGTCTATGCCGCCGGTCTGGCGCTCGAAGACGCCGCCATTCCCGCTGACGAGGCGACCCGCGCCGGGATCGACATGATCGTGTCGGCCGGCGGCGGCGAGCGCGACCCGGATGTGGATGCGCTGGTCATGTCGCGCGCGCGCGGGCTTGATGATCCGCAGCCGCTCCTGAACGAGCTTCTGTCGAGCGAGCTTCGCCCGACGCTCTTCCTGGCGCAGCTGTCCAATCTTCTGGCCGGCAACATCTCCATCGTCCACAAGGTGACAGGCTCGTCGCGCACCTTCATGGGCGAGGAAAGCGCCGGCATGTCGGCGGTTCAGATCGCGAGCGCGCGTATTCGCTCGGGGCAGAGCCGCGTCTGCCTCGTGGGTGGTGCCTTTTCTGCCGAACGGCTGGATCTTCTCACCAATTACGAGCTCGGCGGTTTCCTCCTGCGCGATCACTGGTTGCCGGTGTCCGGCCGCTCGGGAGAGACGGCGGGCCTCGCGCCGGGCAGCATGGGCGCGTTCCTGGTGCTGGAAGACGCAGAACACGCGGCCGAGCGCCACGCGACGGCCTATGCCAAACTTCGCTTCGTGGCGGGCGATCGCGGCTCGCGCGAGGATGGGCCCTTCCGCAAGCGTCTGTCGCGGCTTCTGGATGAGGCCGGCGCGCGCGACGAGGAGCTTCTGGTTCTGTCCGGCGCGACGGGCCTCGACGGTGTAACGCAATCCGAAGCCGAGCTTCTGCGACAGACCTATCCACTGGCTGCGCATCGCGCCTATGGCACGGCGATCGGCCATGGGTTCGAAGCGCATTTTCCCGCCGGCGTGGCGCTCGCCGCCGCGCTTCTGGCGAGCCGCAAGATTCCGGCCGAGGCTGGCGGGGGCGAGGAACGCCCGGCCGATTTCGAGCCCAAGCGCGCGCTGGTGACCGGCGTCGGCCATGTGCGCGGCGAAGGCGTCTGCCTGATGGAAGCGGTCTGAGGCGGGTCTGCCGCCTTTTCTCGAACGATCGGCGCGCATGAGCCGCGCCTGAGACGGAAGACGATCATGGCTTCAAGCGATCTGGATTTTCTTGGCCGCCCGGTGGTCGCCGTCACCGGCATCGGCGTCGTATCCTCGCTCGGTCGGGGCGTTGCTGACAATTGGTCGGCGCTGGTCTCCGGCCGCTCGGGCATCCACACGATCACGCGCTTTGCGACCGACAATCTGCGCACCACGATCGCGGGCACGGTGGATTTCATGGGCGTCGAGCCGTGGAGCGGGATCGACCTGTCCTATGCGCTGGCGGAAGCCGCCGGCACCGAAGCCATCGCCATGGCCGGACTCGACACCTCCGCCTTCGACGCGCCGCTGTTTCTGGCCGCGCCCCCGATCGAACTCGAATGGTCGCAGCGTCTGGCGCTCGACAAGCTGACGGGCGAGGCGCGCGAGGACGCCGGTTATCTTCGGCTAATCGAACTGGCGCGCACGCATCGCTCTCGCAGCATCTACGACCTGACGCTGTTTGGCGGCATTTCGGAGCGGCTGGCCGACAAGCTGGGCACGCGCGGCCTGCCGGTCACACTCTCGACCGCCTGTGCGTCGGGTGCGAGCGCCATCCAGCTCGGCGTCGAGGCCATCCGTCGGGGCGACGCGGATCGCTGCATCGCCATCGGCACGGACGGGTCGGTCGGCGCGGAGGCCTTGATCCGCTTCTCGCTTCTTTCGGCGCTTTCCACGCAGAACGATCGCCCCGAGAAGGCCTCCAAGCCTTTCTCGAAGGACCGCGACGGCTTCGTCATGGCCGAGGGTGCGGGCGCGCTTGTCTTGGAATCCTTGAGCGCCGCGAAGGCGCGCGGAGCGACGGTACTCGGCGTCCTGCTCGGCGTCGGCGAAAAGGCGGATGATTTCCACCGCACCCGCTCCAAGCCCGATGGATCGCCCATCATCGCGACCATTCGCGCGGGGCTGGACGATGCGGGCCTTCAGCCCGGCGATATCGGCTATATCAACGCGCACGGTACCTCGACGCCCGAAAACGACCGGATGGAATATACCGGCCTGTCGGCCGTGTTCGGCGACGCGATCGGGAGGACGCCGATCTCCTCCAACAAGTCGATGATCGGACACACGCTCACGGCGGCCGGCGCGATCGAGGCGGTGTTCTCGGTGCTTGCCATGCGCGAGGGCACGCTGCCGCCCACCATCAACTACGACCAGCCCGACCCGGCCATTCCGCTGGACATGATCCCGAACGTCGCACGCGCGGCCGATGTGTCGGCAGTTCTTTCCAATTCCTTCGGCTTCGGCGGTCAGAACGTCTCGCTCGTCATCGGGCGCGAGCCGCGCGGCTAACCAGAAAAGTCATTTCCCATGCAGGCATTGCAGCTGGTCGGCGACAAGGATCTTCGCCGCGTCGAGATCGATGAGCCGGGCGCGCCGGGTCCGGGCGAAGTCACCGTGCGCATCAAGGTCGTGGCGCTGAACCATATCGACGTCTGGGGATGGCGCGGCATGGCCTTCGCCAAGCGCAAGATGCCGCTGACGATCGGCGCGGAAGCCTCCGGCGTGGTCGAGGCCTTGGGCGCGGGCACGTCCGGTCTCATTCCGGGCCAGCTCGTCTCGATCTACGGAGCGCGCACTTGCGGCCTCTGCAAGGCCTGCCGCGAGGGACGCGACAATCTTTGCGAGCATGTCTCGGGCGTCCACGGCTTCCATCTCGACGGCTTCGCGCAGGAGCGCGTCAATCTGCCGGCGCGGCTGCTCGTCCCCGCCCCTCCGGGCTGCGATGCGGTCGGTGCGGCGCTCGCCCCCGTCACTTTCGGCACGGTCGAACATATGCTCTTCGACAATGCCAAGCTTCAGCCGGGCGAGACGATCCTCGTCCATGCCGGCGGTTCGGGCATCGGCACGGCAGCGATCCAGCTCGCCAAGCGCCACGGCGCGACCGTCATCACGACGGTCGGCTCCGACGACAAGATCGAGCCGGCCAAGGCGCTGGGCGCCGATCACGTCATCAACTATCGCACCGATCGCTTCGAAGGCGTGGTGCGCAAGCTGACCAAGAAAAAGGGCGTCGATGTCGTATTCGAGCATGTCGGCAAGGACACGTTCGCCGGCTCCATGCTCTGCATGAAGCGCGGGGGCCGGCTCGTCACCTGCGGCTCCACTTCGGGCGTCTCCACCGAGGTCAACCTGATGATGCTGTTCCAGCAGCAGCTGAAGCTTCTCGGCTCCTTCGGCTGCCGCATGGAGAACATGGCCGATGCCATGCAGAAAATGGCGCGCGGTCTCGTGAAGCCCGTGATCGACACGGAAGTCGGGCTGGACGACATCGCGGTGGCGCTCGACCGGATGGAAGGACGCCGCGTCTTCGGCAAGATCATCCTCCATATGGATCGCGGGACGCTTCCAGCCGGATGAACCCGACGCTCGCCAAGGCCTGGAAAATCCAGAAGAAGACGCGTGACTATGTCGCCGCGAAGCTTCTCTTCGCCATTCTGCGTGTCCTGCGTCTCTTTCCAGCTCAGAAGGGTCTGAAGGCGGCGGACCGGCTGGCCCGGCTGATCGGCCCCCTCACCTCGCGCCACAAGCTCGCCCTCGACAACCTGGCTCTTGCCTATCCCGAGAAGGACAGAACCTGGATCGAGGCGACCGCACGCGCCAATTGGGGCCAGATGGGGCGCATCGCGGCGGAATACGTCTTCCTCGACGAGATCTTCGATTTCGACCCCGCCCGCCCGCCGGGCGAGGGCCTGATCGAGGTCGAGGGCATCGATCTCTTTCTGGAACTGCGCGACAGCGACAAGCCGATCGTTTTCTTCACGGGGCATCTGGGTTGTTTCGAACTGCTGCCGATCTGCGCGGCGACCTTCGGCCTCGAAGTCACCGCCCTCTTCCGGCAGCCCAATAACCGCTATATCGCCCGCGAGGTGCAGACCGCTCGCAAGACACGCGGCGGCCACCTCGTGCCGTCCAAGGCGGGCGCGGCCTGGGCGCTGGCCAGCATTCTCGACCGCCGCGGCAATGTCGGCATGTTGGTGGATCAGAAATTCGCCAAGGGCGCCCCGACGACCTTCTTCGGCCGCCCCTGCCGTACCAACCCGCTGCTGCCCAAGCTGGTGCGTCAGTTCAACTGCGACGTCTATCCCGCGCGCTCCATCCGTCTGCCCAATGGGCGCTACCGGCTCGAACTCCAGCCGCGCCTCGAACTGCCGAGAACCGAAACGGGCGAGATCGACATTCCCGCCAGTTGCCAGACGCTCAACGACGTCGTGGAAGGATGGGTGCGCGAGCACCCGGAACAGTGGATGTGGTTCCACCGACGCTGGCAGCTATAGAGCAGACCCGAGCGCCCAAGTTCCCATACGTCAGCTCCGCATGAGGCGTTAGAGAATATTAAGCGTTCTCTGGCTAGAGCTTATGTCAGAGGGAACTGCGGATGCTTCTGAAACTTGGGCGCAGATATGCTTCGACCGTCGCAGGGGCTATCAGCCTCCTGACGGTGGTTGGCTGCGCGAGTTATTACGCAAGCCAGATCGCGCTTCGACATCTCTTGGAGGACGAAGTCGGAGCGCGCGGGCAAGCCTTCGCACAGGTTCTTCTTCAGAACGAAACCGAACTCAACGCGTTGCTGACAGGCCTGTCGCGAACCGCCGATGCCGAGGTCAACGCGCGCATTGCCGGCAACGCAGCCAATCTCCTGAATTTCTCCATTTTCAACCGCGATGGCCAGGAGGTCTTTACGCCGCGATCGACGCAGAACGAATGGCTGCTGCGCGAGCGGCCGGGGGGCACGGCGACCGGCGTCACGCTTTCGCAAAGCACTGTCGGCCGGCCCAGCCCATGGATCGCGACGGAAGGGCTGGACGGCCCGCAGCCGACGGCCATCGTCCCGCTCGACCGCGCGGGTGAGAGGATCGGCTTCCTCTCCGTCAGCCCCGATATGGCACAGTCCCGCCAGAACCTTTCGGACATGGTTCGCTGGATGGCCTGGATCGTCGCGAGCGCGGCGGTCGGCGCAGTGGGCGTTCCTGCCGGCCTCATCTGGGCGCGTCGGCATCGCACGCAGCTCGCCAATGAGCGTATTCGGTTCCTGGCGGATTTCGACCCGCTGACGCAGCTTCTCAATCGGCAGCGGATGCAGAAGGACGTCGATCGCATCCTCGCCACCTCGCGCGCCACCCGCGAGCGCATGGCTTTGTGGGCGATCAATCTGGAAGGCCTGTCAGGCATCAACAGCAGCTTGGGCCAGGAGGTCGGCGACGAATTGCTGCGAGTGGTGGCCGACCGGATCGGTCAGGTCATGGCCAAGACCGATCTGTTCGGGCGCATGGGGGCGGGCGATTTCCGCCTCCTTCATCGCAGCATGACGGGGCCCGACGCGACGCTCGACCTCGTGCGCGCGATTCGCCAGCGGATGGAGCAGCCGGTGGAGATCGGCGGACATTCCATCGTTCCACGCGTCTTCATCGGCATCGCACTGGCTCCCGAGCACGGCCGCAGCTTTTTCGAACTCGCGCGTCACAGCGATCTGGCGTTGACCGTCTGCAAGGACACCAAGACAGCCTTCCACACGATCTTCGAGCCTTGGATGGACACGGAGGCCACGCGCCGCCGCCAGATCGAGCAGGACATGCGCACGGCCTTGAAGACGGGCCGGTTCGAACTGTTCTACCAGCCCATCGTGGCGGCCGGCTCCGGCATCCCAAAGGGCTTCGAAGCGCTGATCCGCCTACCCGACAGCCAAGGCGGGTATATCTCGCCGGCAGAGTTCCTGCCCATCGCCGAGGCGCGCGATCTCATCAAGCCGATCAGCGACTGGGTGATCGATGAAAGCATTCGGCAGGTTGCGCAATGGCCGGAGCATCTCTACGTCTCCATTAATCTCTCTCCGGCCCAGTTCCGCGACGACGATCTCTTCGAGATCGTGAAGGCGGCGCTTGATCGACATGGGGTCGACGGACATCGGCTTCAGATCGAAGTCGTGGAAACGCTGCTTCTGGAGCGCTCCGACGCGGTGCTGGGGCAGTTGCGCCAGTTGAAGCAGCTCGGCGTGTCCATCGCGATGGACGATTTCGGCACTGGCTATTCCTCACTGGGCTATCTCTGGCGCTTTCCCTTCGACACGGTGAAGATCGATCAATCCTTCATGGTCGCCTTCGACGCGGGCGAAGCGAATGTCCGGCAGATTCTGGAAACTATCGTCGCGCTCGCTCACAATCTGGGAATGCGCGTAACAACCGAAGGCGTCGAGACGCAGGAGCAGGCGCGCCTGCTGGCCGAGCTGGACTGCGACACGTTGCAGGGCTTCTACTTCTCGCGCCCCAAACCGGCGCAGGCGATCGATTTCGGGTCTCACTCCCCATCTGCAACGCCAGCGATTCGCGCGGCCTGAGGCTTTCGGGCCAGTACCCCGAACGGACCCGCCCTCTCGAAGATTCCCGTCGTCTCGCGCCGTTGATCAGGGCCTGTCGATAAAGCACATGCGGATCATTGGTCGCCCGCAAAACAATACCAACACTTGGATTATTGACGACTATTCATTCTGGTTAATACAGATTTACGATCGACTTGCATTATTTCTACATCCGGGCTGAACCAGATGGGCTACCGCGCATTCTTCTCTCGAGACAAGGGAGTTGTATCATGCGTATCCTGATTGTCGAAGACGAACCGCTGATCGCGATGGATCTGGAAGACATTCTCCAAGAGAATGCAAATGCGGATTGCGTCTGGGCGCGGGATGTCGCGAGCGGTCTTCTCCACGTCGCGCAAGGCGTGGACTTCGCGCTGCTGGATTTCGACCTTGGAGGTCAGACCTCCCTCCCCGTCGCGCTGCGGCTTCAGGCGCAGTCCATCCCGTTCTGCTTCGTCTCGGGCAGCCTATCGGATGTGCCGCCTTCCTTGAGACGCATTCCCAGCATTTCCAAGCCGTTTCGCCCAGCCGATATCAGACGGATTGTCGCGGCCGCTTGATGGTGCGCTCGCGCCATACGCTTCGCATCCGGTCCGAACGACCCAACCGTCTGGTATCCGCTCACAGACGCGCGGATGCCGGACGGCTTTTTTTCAGGATTCGTGAAGATTGGAAAAATGGGACGGCTCGACGCAGCGCCCGTCCTGAGCACACGCGAAAAGGCCGAAGCTCTCGAAGGAAAGCCTCGGCCTGAAAACAGACGTATGGAGCCCCTGAAGGATAAACCGCTTAGCGAGTGACATCCTTCACGGCCGCGCCAGTGGCATCGACCGTGTTGCCAACATCGCGTCCGACACCGCGAACAGTATTGGCACAGGCCGAGAGCGCCAGAACTGCAACAAGGGAGAGGGCGACGGAGGTGACGCGACGGGACATGCTGTGCTCCTTTGGAGGCTTTACGATCCTGCCAGAACGAAGAGCGCATCGTATGGTTCCCACAATTTCGTCACTTTCGCGACATGGCGCGGTCATGCAGGGAAGATAGGCACATTTTGGCTGGTTGATCGTAACGCACTGCGGCTTCGCTTGGGGAGGATATCCATCGGCGGGGACGTGCCACGCGGGGGCGGTTTTCATCAAACTGAAGTGTGCCGCGCCGCGTTTGCTTTGCCTTCACCATTTCAATGGCTTATGTGGCAGGGCGGAGGAAGGCATCAGCGCATCTTGCTGTGCTGAAGGCCTTGGCGGGAAGGGTATTTCATGAAGTTCAAGGATGCCATCTGGCCCCTGATCGGCATCGGTGCGGTGGTCTTTTCCTGCTGGCTCCTGTTCCGCGAAGTGCGCACGATCTCACTGGATCAGATCTGGGCGAGCTTCGTGGCGATCACGCCGCTGCAATGGGTCGGCTCCGTGGTATCCGCCATCGTCGCTTATATCTTCCTCGCCTATTACGATCGACTGGCGCTGCGCCATCTCGGCCGGTCCGTGCCCTTCCCCTTTGTTGCGGCCACGTCCTTTGCGACCTACGCCCTGTCGCACAATATCGGCGCGTCGGTTTTTTCGGGCGCCGTCGTGCGCTATCGCGCCTATCGCTCGCGCGGCTTGTCGGGCTCGGAAATCGCGCTTCTGATCGCCTTCTGCTCCTTCACCTTCGGCCTCGGCGTGCTGCTCGTCAGCGCGACCTCGCTTCTGATCAAACCCGATATCATCGAGCGCTATTTCGACATCCATTCCTCGGTCCCGGTGATCGTCGCGGGACTGATCGTGGTGGCGATCGCCTTCTATGTGTTCGGCAGCTTCAAGGGGTTCAAGCCGCTATCCATCGGCAAGTTCCATCTGCACTATCCCCGCCGCGACGTGGTGGTCCGCCAGTTGATCGCCGCTCCGATGGAGATCGCCGCCGCCGCCAGCATCATCTATTTCGCGCTGCCGCCCGAGCATAATCCGGGCTTCATCGTGGTTCTCGCGATCTTCGTCGTGTCCTTCTCGCTGGCGCTCGTGTCCCATGCGCCCGGCGGCCTCGGCGTTCTGGAAGTGACCTTTCTCGCCGGCCTGTCCGATGTTCCTGAGACGGACGTTCTGGCCGCGCTTCTGGTCTTCCGCATCCTCTATCTTCTGATCCCTTTCGCGATCGCGATCGTTCTGGTTCTCCTGTTCGAACAAAGCGCTCTCTGGCGTCGACGCTCGGCGGACACGCCGCCGCCGGTCTGAGACGCCGAAGCAAGTCTCAATCGAGAGGAATGGGGTGGACCCGACCCAACCCGTCGCTTTCGTGAGGGGACCTTAACCCTGCCGAGCGCAGAATGAGGATGAGCCGCTTGCATCGATCGGAGCTCACCGGATCACTGGCCTGACACGTCAGCCGCGCCCTCACACATCCATCCTGTCGCCAGGAGTGATGGGCGCGGAACGTGATGAGTGGCGCGCCAACCGATCGTCGCCTTGTCCTGATCGACTGAGCCAGCTTCGAGGAAACGGACGTTCTACAAACTCCGGCGCTCGGTCTTTGCGCGCCGATCGATCGGCGCAAGGCCGAACACTGCCGTCCGTGTCTTGGTTCGCCTGCTCGAGACATGTCCGGCGCGCCCATCGCGCCGTGCCTGTCTCAGCTCCTTGTTTTGCCGCAGGGTTCGGTGCGGGAGCCATTCCGCACAGGCCGGCCCTGCCCAGCGCCTGAGCTCCCGGATATGCCGACGCCGCCTCTCCCCCGCCCGATCGCCGGTCGACCGCATTCCGCGATGGGGTGGCTGTTTCAATGGGGCCAGCTTCCCCTTGTTCTAGGCGTTCTCGCCGCCTGCGCGCTCGGGCTTTGGCTGCCGCTCCACCTGCCGCTCGGGCCCTTCAATTGGGATACGGTGCTGTATCTCGACGGCGGCCAGCGTGTTCTCGACGGACAAATCCCCTCGGTGGATTTCTTCGCGCCAGTCGGGCCGTTGGGCTACTGGCTCTTCGCAGGTGGGCTAGCGCTATTCCCCAGCCCGCAGCCGGTGCTTCTGGCGCAGTGGATGCTGTTTGCGGTCACGCTGCCGCCGCTGCTGCCGACCCTGCTGCGCGTGCGCCCGGCGCTGGGCTGGGCATTGCTCCTGCCCTTCCTCTTCTTCCAGCTCGTGCCGCTGAATGTCGAGCAATATGGGCTTTTCCCGAGCTTCGACGGCTATGGCTTCTACAACCGCCATGTCGCGCAATTCCTGTACGTTCTCGTCACGGTGCTTCTGTTCGAACGGCGCGCGGGGCTCATCGTCTTCGCCGTTGCCTGGTGCTGCACGGCGCTATTTCTTCTGAAGATCACGGGCTTCGTCACGGCGGGGCTGATCTGCCTTCTCGCTTTTGCTGCGGGCCGCATCAGCTTGCGCGCCGCGCTCGTGGCCGCCACGCTCTTTGCGGCCGTCCTCGCCGGGCTGGAACTCACGACCGCTCTCGTCAGCCATTACATCGGCGACATCGTCTCGCTGGTGAAACTGAACGAGGGCGGTCTCGCGTCCCGGCTCCTTCAGGCGGCGTCCCTGCATTTCGGCACGTTCGGTTCCGGCTGCGCGCTGCTTCTGGGCCTTGCGATCATCGAGCACCCGGCCGCGCGCACGAGCCTGTCGAACCTTCTGCGGCGGCGCGACCAAGCCTCGCTATCCGCCTTTTTCGATCAGCCGATCGTCTGGCTCGGCGTACTTCTCGCCTGCGGCATTTTCTTCGAATCGCAAAACACGGGCGATCAGGCCTTCATCTTCCTCTGGCCGCTGCTCCTGCGCATTTTCGAAACGCCGGCCGCGCGCCGACTGCCGATCCTGATTCTCATCGGGGCCGTGGCTCTGCCGCCCTTCGTCGGCATCGCGCATCGCCTGTCCCGCGCGCTGGTCGGGCAGATGCAATATGTCGATCTGGACCGGCCGCAGCTCAAGATCCTCGGCCAAGTCGACCAACGGCCCGAATTGCTGGACCGCGCCCGCGAGGGACTCGACATCCTGCGCGGGAACAAGAGCCTTTATGAGGCCTATGCTGGCGTCGGCCTCCTGCCCTTCTACTCGCTCTATGCCGATATCGACTTCCAGATGACTTGGCTGCTGGCGACCGACGATGCGGTGAGCGCCATCAAGGCCTTCGAAGCGCGCGAAGGCGTCCGGTTCGAGACGATCATGGCGCTCAACTTCGTCAATCCCTATCCCTATCTTCTGGATCGCCACGCGACGCGGCGCATTCCCATCGGCGCCGACCCGACGCGCGCCGTCCCGAACCCCGACGCGGACACGATCGAGGCCGTCCGGAACACCGATCTGATTCTTTATCCAACCTGTCCGGTGACGCTCGCCAATATGCGGCTGCGGGAAATCTATCAGGCCGGCCTCGCGAACCATCGCGAAGTGAAGCTGTCGGCTTGCTGGATCGGCTATGTCAGGACCCCGCACCAGCTTCGCCCCTGACGAGCCATCGAAACACCGCCGACAAAAAAGGCCGGGTCTGCGAGGACCCGGCCTTTTTGGATTGGATCGGAGAAGCGCGATCAGCCGATCTGCGTCTTCACGAAATCCTTGACGATCGACACAATGCCCCGGCCGAGAAGCCCGTCCAGCGCGTCGCAGAACTGATCGACATTCTCGTGCGTGCAGATCAGCGGCGGCTCGAGCCGGATGACGTTGCGATTGTATTCGGTGAAGGCGACGAGGCAGTCGTAATCCTTCAGAAGGAGCGCGCCGACGAAGCCCGACAGCGAGCCTTTCAGCTTGTCGTCTAGCAGGGCTACCATGGGCCGCAGCGCGAAGGGCAAGGTCTGCGAGAAGTCGTGGAACTCCAGCCCGACCATCAGTCCACGCCCGCGCACATCCTTGATGATGCTCGGATACTTGGCTTGAAGCGCGGTGAGCCGGTCCTTCAGATAGGTGCCGACGGCCGCCGCATTGCCGATCAAGTCCTCGTCATAGAGCGTGTTCAGCGCTTCGATCGAGGTCGCGCAGCCCTCGCCGATGCCGCCGAAGGTCGCATGGGCATGGATCATCGCCGTCTTCGGCGTGCCATAGGCCTTCATGTAGACGTCACGGCGCGCGACCATGGCCGCCATGGCCGCCTTGCCGCCGCCGAAGCTCTTGGCGAGCGCGGTCACGTCCGGGATGACGCCGTGATGCTCGAAGGCATAGAAGCGGCCGGTGCGCCCATAGCCGCACTGAACCTCGTCGGCCACCCAGATGACCTTGTGCTGGTCGCACAGGGCGCGCACGCCCTGCCAGTATTCGGTCGGCGCCTCGATGATGCCGCCGCCGCCCTGCACGGTTTCCAGAACCACCACGCCGACATCGGGGTCGGAGCGCACCACGGCCGTCAGCGCCTTCAGGTCGCCGAAGGGAACGCGGTACGTGTTTTCGACCAGCTTGAAATCGCCGCGATAGAGCGGCGAATCGGTGAGCGAAAGGACGCCCTTGGTCTTTCCGTGGAACGAGTTCTCGGCATAGACGATCTTGCAATTGGTGCGGCCCGAGGCGCGCTCGGCGACCTTGATCGCCGCTTCCATAGCTTCCGAGCCGGACGAGCCCAGGAACACCATATCGAGATCACCGGGAGAGCAGCTGGCGACGTTCTTCGCCAGCGCCGCCGCATATTGCGATAGGAAGGCGATGGCGATCTCGTGGCGCTTCTCGTCCTGGAACCGCTGGCGCGCGGCCAGGATGCGCGGGTGATTATGCCCGAAGGCGAGCGAGCCGAAACCGCCGAAGAAGTCGAGGATCTTCCGCCCGTTCTGGTCGATGTAATACATGCCCTCGGCACGCTCGACCTTCACCTTGTGAAAGCCGAGCAGCTTCATGAAATGAAACTGGCCGGGGTTGATATGCTCCTTGAACAGATCGGCCATGGTGGCGACATCCATCGCCTTGGCCTGTTCGAGGGAGAGCATGGCAGGCTTGGGCGGCCCGCGGCGAATGGCGGGCTCCTCGGCCGCGTCGAGACGGGGCGTCGGCATGGTCGGGCGATCCAGCATCGAAAAGGTCCTTACTCGGCCGGATGGGGGAAGGCGGAGCCGGGGGCCGAGCGGCCGTCCTTCTTCGCGCGATATTCGGAATAGGCCGCGATCAGCATGTCCTCGTCGCGATACTGCGGCACCCAGCCGAGGTCACGCTTGCCCTTGGAGACGTCGAGAACGCACTCCTCGTCGGCGATCAGATATTGCTCGGGGTCCATGAGTGGCATGTTCAGCCAGTCAAGAAAGTCGAGCGTGCGCTTGACCGCAAAGCCCGGCGTCGGAACGAGAATCGACTTCGATCCCGCATGGCGCACAAGGTCGCCCAAGAGCTTGCGCACCGGCGGGGGGTTGAGCGAGCCGAGATTGTAGGCCTCGTTCGGCACGCCCGCCTTCCAGGCAAGGCGCGCGGCCTCGGCGCAGTCGAACACCGAGATGAACTGATAGGGGTTACGCCCCGAGCCGATCATCGGCACCGGCAGATGGGCGTCGATCAGCTTGAACAGCTTCTCCAGAATGCCGAGGCGCCCTGGGCCGATGATAAGACGCGGGCGGAAAAGCGAGATGCGCATTCCGCGCTCGCGCCATTCGGCCGCCAGATGTTCGGTGTCGAGCTTGGACTGACCGTATTCGCCGAGCGGAGCGACCGGGTGATCCTCGGTCATCGGCGTGGTCACCGTGTGGCCGTAGATCATGTCCGTGGTGAAATGGACGAGCCGGGAGGCACCCGCCTTGTCCATCGCCTCGATGATATGTTTCGTGCCGTCATAGTTGACGGGGTAGAAGAAGTCGTGCCGCTTGGCGCGCACCTGGATCGGCGAGAGCATTTTGGCCGACAGATTGTAGACCATGTCGCCCGGCGCGATGGGCGCCCGCATCACGGCCTGACGGTCGGTCACGTCTAGAGACATATGCCGGGCCTGCGCATAATGCGGCAAGTCGCTCTTGGCGATGTCGAGAACGACCACCTCGGCACCCTCGTCCACCAGCTTCTGCGCCAGATGACGGCCGACGAACCCGTCTCCACCAAAGATGACGTGTTTCATTTGCGGGCTCCTTCGATCGAATGGATTTTCGCTTCGGCAGTCAGCGGGGCGACATCCTCGCCCCCACGCGTGCCGGCCTTGGCGATGAAGACGGTACCGAGGCAGATCAGCGCGATGCCGCCGACACGGGCAAAACTCATTTCCTCACCGAACAACGCCCAGGCCGCAAAGGCCACGACGACATAGGCGAGCGAGAGGAAAGGATAGGCGTAGGAGAGTTCGACCTTCGACAGGACGAAGAGATGCGAGGCCATCGACACGACGAAGGTCAGAAGGCCGATGAAGACGAACGGGCTGAACACGATCTGGAGGATCTTCAAGATCGGGTTGACGCCCGCAAAGCTCAGAGGCCCCAGCTGCATCATTCCGTATTTCAGACAGATCTGCGCCGCGGCGTTGGTGAAAACCGTGAAGAGAATGAAGGGGATGTAGCGGCTCATGGGACTTCCATCCGTTCGGGTCGCCGCAAGATGACGCAGCGTTACCCTTATCATCGTTAACCGAGGCGAGTTTTTTGCCGGCAGCCTCAACAAAGTCTTTCCGAAGTGGGTGCGTGTTGAGCGGGTTGCGGCAGCGCAAGGGCCGTTCGCCGCCAGAAGTCGGAGACAACAGCGGGATCGCGCAGCGCCTCCAACTCTCGCCAGCGCGGAAAGGATGCCTCGAACGTCTGGGCCGACATGCGCGCGTCCTTGTAGGGATTGACCCGCCCGCCCGCCCGGCGAACGATCGCATCCAGCGCCTCCAGAAGGCGCTCCGTGCGCTCGCCCAGATGCGGGAAATCGAGCGTCAGCGTGTAGCCCTCGCGCGGGAAGGACAGGAGCCCCGGACTGATGGACGCTCCGAAGCGCTTGAGTACGGTCAGGAACGAGCCCTGTCCATGCGCAAGTGCGGTTTCCATCAGTTCACGGACATACTCATGCGCGCCTTGCAAAGGCACAACGCTCTGGTGCTGGTGCAGACCCCGCGGGCCATAGAGCCGGTTCCACTGACCGACCCGATCCAGCGGGTAGAAGAAGGCGTCGAAGGGCACGGTGCGTTGGCTGACGCCCGCCTTGGCCTTGCGGAAATAGGCTTCGTTGAAAGCGCGCAGGCCGAGGCCCCGCAAGGGGCTGATCGGAGGTGTGAAGGGCACATTGGCGATCGGCGCGCGGGCAATGCCCACGCGGTCCCCCGCTGGCGCGTGATCCCCACAGATGAGATGCCCTCGCCCGAAGGATCGACCGGCCGCCAACGAGTCGATCCAAGCCACGGCATATTCATGGCTCGTGTCGGCCTCTTCCGCCGCCTCGAAATAATCCGCCAGCCGGTCGAAGCGATGCGTCGTCTCGACAATCGACAGGGAGCCGACGCGCATCAGGCGAAGCCGCAGCCGCGTGACAAAGCCGGTCAGGCCGAGGCCGCCAATGGTCGCGCGGAAGAGATTTCCGTTCTCAGTTTCGGAGCAGTGAAGCACTGCGCCGTCGGAGCGAACAAGCTCGAAGCTCTCGACCCAAGAGCCGAACGTGCCGCGCCGATGGTGGTTCTTGCCATGAACATCGTTGGCGAGCGCGCCGCCCAGCGTCACGAACTGAGTGCCCGGCGTCACCGGCAGAAACCAGCCGGAGGGCGCGACCGCGCGCGTGACATCGCACAGGAGAACGCCCGCGTCGGCGTCGAGCAACCCGGTCGAGACATCGAAACCGTGAATGCGCGGGTGCGCCGACGGCGTCACCAGCCAACCCGAATCGTTGAGGCAGGTGTCGCCATAGGAGCGGCCATTGCCATAGGGCAGCACGGTCGCCACGGCTCTACCAGCGCCAAGCCGTCCCGCGAAGGGCATCCGCTCGCGCCCGCCGGCCGGGGCCGCAATCGTGCGCCCCCAAGTGTCGCCGGTCTCAGCCATAGGCAGCGGCCAGGAAGAGCAGCGCGCCGCAGCCGACCATGATCTGCGAGCGCCAATCGCGCAGGATGAAGACCACCGGATCGTCGTGCATCTCGTTGCGCTTGGCCAGAACCCAGATGCGCACGATGATGTAGAGAACCAGCGGGCAGAGCGGCCAGATGAGATAGGGGTGGGTCTGCAACTGCCGGATGGCGGCGCTATCGATATAGAGCGCGAGAACCACCACCGAGGCGAAGCCCGAGGCCATGCCGGCCTGCGCCAGCGTGTCGAGATCGGCCGAGACATAGCCGCGCCCCGTCGTCTGGCGCGAGGCGCCCTCGCCGAACTCGGCGAGTTCCACATAGCGCTTCACCAGCGCCAGCGAGAAGAAGAAGAAAAGCGAAAAGGCCAGGAGCCAGAAGGAGCCGACCGTATCGGCCGCCGCCGCGCCCGCCAGAATGCGCAACGTATAGAGCCCTGCGAGGGTCAGGACGTCGATCAGCAGCATTCGCTTCAGAGCGAAGGAATAGGCCGTCGTCAGAACGAGATAGATCGCAAGAATTGCGGTGAACTCGATGGGCAGCGCGAGGCTGAGACCAAAGGCCGCCGCAAACAGCGCCAGCCCGGCCGCGACGCCGGTCGGGATCGGTACGAGGCCACTGGCGAAGGGACGCCGCCATTTGGTGCGATGGCGACGATCAGCCGTGAGGTCCAGAAGGTCGTTGAAGATATAGACCGACGAGGCGGCCATGGAGAAGCAGACGAAGGCGAGGACGCCCTGCATCACCATCAACAGGTTGAGGAATTCGTGGTTGAGGCCGATCGGCACGAAGATCAGGACGTTCTTCATCCACTGATGCGGGCGCATGGCTTTCAGAAGTCCGCGCGCGACATGGCCCTCGTCCCGGATCAGGCGGCAGTCGCGCTCGGCCTCGCGGTGCCAGCGCGCGGCGGCGCGGTCCGGCTGCACGACCGTCACCGTCTCGGCCGCATCGAACAGGCAGAGATCGTCGCGCGAATTGCCGACATAGTCGAAGGCCCCGCCCTGCCGGTCGGCGCGGATGCGGTCGAGCTTGCGCTCGGCCGAGAGGTTCTCCTCGCGGCTGCTGGCGATCACCTCGTCGAAGAGGCCGAGATGATCGGCGACGCCCTGCGCCAGCCGCTCGTTCGAGGCGGTCGCCAGAACGATATGCCGGCCAGCCTCGCGCTCGGCCTGAAGAGTCGCGACGACCTCTTGCCGGTAGGGCCAGATCGCGGGATCGACCTCGACGCGCTTCGCCAACTCGTCTTTCAGGATCGCCTTGCCGGCCAGCGCCCAGCCGAGGACCTTCCACGCTTGCAGAGGATGCTGGCGCGCGAACAGGAACAGGCTTTCCCACAGCAGGTCGCTCTGGACCAGCGTCCCATCCAGATCGACATACAAAGGCCGATCGGCTCTCGCCAGAAGCGTATCCATCGCAGACAGCCATCACCCAAGGTGGAATTCGAATTCTATCGTTCCACCCGCAGGGGTTTCAGTCGCGTAAATGCAAGGCTTACTTTCGTGTGAGCTCGGATTGACGTTAAGGAAGTCCTGCGCAGACCGGGCGAATGGGCGGGATAGGCGAGACCGGGCCAGCCCTTGCGGAGCGGAGCCACCGGCGAAGCAAAAGTGCGCATCGGCCCGCCACCAGGCACCGCCCCTATTGGCGTCAGGCCAGTCCCCAAGCGGCGCGGGCCATCAGACATTCCTCGTCGCCCGGCTGGCAGGTGTGGCAGACATGCGGGCGCAAGAGATAGATCCCGCAGGCCGTCCCCTCCCCCACTTTTCCCGTCAACGCACAACAGCGGTCATCCTCGCAGCGCATTCCCGACAGGTCGGCAGCCACGAGCTCGGGCGGAATGCGGTCGAGTTCCTCGTCGGTCTCGGTGGAAAAGCGCGGCCATTCGGCGGAATAGCTGCAACAGGCGCCGCAGCTCTGACAATCGAAACGACCAGGATCGATCGAACTCATGTTTCCTCGCGATCCTCTTAGACGGCCTGCCATGCAGCTTGGCATAGCCGTGCCGAAGGATGACAGCCGACTCACCGCCAGCCATGTGTCTAGGGCTGAGAGCAGCCGAGGCCGATACGGATGGGCCTACCCTGAAAAACGAAAGGCGCCCTATCAGGCGCCTTGCTCGGTGTCGTTAAATGGTGGGTGATGTAGGGATCGAACCTACGACCCGCTGATTAAGAGTCAGCTGCTCTACCAACTGAGCTAATCACCCGGACCAACTAGTTCTTCGCGTCATCGCGAGGCCTCGAAGAAACCTCACGCCAAGCTCGAACGAGACAAAACGTCGTCATTCCTACAGATCGCCTTATCCGACCCCGCAAGACACCATGGCATCCTGTCGTCCAAATAAGTGGTGGGTGATGTAGGGATCGAACCTACGACCCGCTGATTAAGAGTCAGCTGCTCTACCAACTGAGCTAATCACCCGAAGCAGATTGTGATCCGCTCTTCAGTGCCGGTCGGCGTCTGTGAGGCGGTGTATAGGCACGAGAGCCCAACCTGTCCAGCGCTTTTTTGCCGAAGACCCGCTTTTCTTCGAGATCTCCCCCTGTCCTATCGCCCGCTCCAAGGCAAGCGCGAGACGATGGAATAGGGCAGCGGGCGGGCCTGGATGCGTAAGCTGGTTTCCTGTGACACACTGGCTTGCGCAGCGGCGCGGGCGGCCGAGGTGACGGCGATTTCGTCTTCGACATCCTGTTGCGCGTCGAGGAAGTGGATGCCAGCAAACAGCTCGCGGCGATACACCAGCTTGGCCGGACGAAGGTCCTCCTCCCCGATTCGGAACTCGAACTGACGGGGCAGCGGCACGGCCGTATCGATGGTCAGCAGCGCGCCCGTCGCCGATATGTTGCGAACGATGCAGTCGACCGTCGAGTAGCGATTGTTGAAGAGGATTTGCGCGCGCTTGAAGATGCGCGTGCGAGGCGCGACACGGCGCTCGCTTCCGTCCGAGTTCAGCTCTGCCACCGCCATGGTCGTGCCTCATGACCCAATCGTTGACATGTTCTAACAGCTGAATCGTTTTCGGACTCTGAATCCAGTAGTTCGACTTGCCGTGCTTAACGCAACGGAAAAGCCCGCCGGCGCGCTGAGGCATCCGGCGGGCTCATCATGACGAACCGCACCCCGACGAAACGGGGTGCGACCTAGGAGAAGACGAGGCTTAGTTGCGGGCCTTATCGACCAGCTGGTTCTTGGCGATCCAGGGCATCATACCGCGCAGCTTGGCGCCGACTTCCTCGATCTGGTGCGAGTCGTTGACGCGGCGGATGCCCTTGAAGCGGGCGGCGCCGGAACGATACTCCTGCATCCAGTCGGAGGTGAACTTGCCGGTCTGGATGTCCTTGAGGACACGCTTCATCTCGGCCTTGGTCTCGTCCGTGATGATGCGCGGGCCGGTGACGTACTCGCCCCACTCCGCCGTGTTCGAGATCGAGTAGTTCATGTTCGCGATGCCGCCCTCGTAGATGAGGTCGACGATGAGCTTCACTTCGTGGAGGCACTCGAAATAAGCCATCTCGGGGGCGTAGCCGCCCTCGACCAGCGTCTCGAAGCCGGCGCGGATCAGCTCGACCAGACCGCCGCAGAGAACGACCTGCTCGCCGAACAAATCGGTCTCGCACTCTTCCTTGAAATTGGTCTCGATGATGCCCGAGCGGCCGCCACCGACGCCGCAGGCATAGGAGAGCGCGAGGTCGAGCGCATTGCCCGAAGCGTCCTGATGGACGGCCACGAGGCAGGGCACGCCGCCGCCCTTCTGGTATTCGCCGCGCACCGTGTGGCCGGGGCCCTTGGGCGCGATCATGACGACGTCGACGCTCTTCTTCGGCTCGATCAGGCCGAAATGGACGTTGAGGCCGTGAGCGAATGCAATCGCCGCGCCGTCGCGCAGGTTGTCGGCGATCTCGGCCTTGTAGATGTCGGCCTGCAGCTCGTCCGGCGTCGCCATCATGAGGAGGTCGGCCCAGGCCGCGGCTTCCGCGACGTTCATGACCTTGAAGCCGTCGGCCTCGGCCTTCTGGCGCGTGGCGGAACCTTCCTTCAGGGCGATCGCGACGTTCTGCGCGCCCGAGTCCTTCAGGTTCAGCGCGTGGGCGCGGCCCTGGCTGCCGTAGCCGACGATCACGACCTTCTTGGACTTGATCAGGTTCAGATCGGCATCGCGATCATAATACACGCGCATGGACGTTTCCTCTTTCGTTGTTGGATGCGGCCGGAGCCGTTGGATGTGCCCCGTGCAGGGACAGGAACTGCTGCGTCGCGCGCCGGGCGTCCCGGTCGATCTCCGCGTCAGTGATGGGGGTGCGATCGCCGAGCAGAAGGCGGATCTGAAGGTCGCGCACGACGAGGCCGAAGAAGGTTCCGAAGGCCTCGTCCGCCGTCTCGAAATGCAGGAGGCCCGCTTCGCTGGCGAGTTCGAGGAAGGGGCGCAGCCGGGCGCGCAGGGCGACCGGGCCGTTCTCCAGGACGATGAGGCCGAGATCGTGCTTGTCGGTTCCCGCCTGGCCGACGGCGACGCGGTTGAGCGCGATCGAGGTGCGGCTGGCGATGACATGCAGCCAGTCGGAGGCGAACTGCTCCAGCCCCTGCACCAACGATTCCGGGCAAAGCGTCTCGCGCCGGACGGGCAGCGCCCTCACCTTCGCGGCCTGCCATTGCACCGTCGCGGTCAGGAGACCGTCGCGGCCGCCGAACCATTTGTAGAGCGTTTCCTTGGAGCAGCTGGCGCGCCGCGCGACGGCCGTCATGGTCAGCTTGTCGCCATCCTCCACCAGAAGCGACAGGGCCGCGTCGAGAACCGCCTTCTGGCGCTCGCTCAGGGCCTCGTCCATGGGCAGGATCGCACTCATCGCCACTCGCTCTGGCCGGCCGCAGAACACGTACCGTACGTTACGGTTCGCACTACACAAGCCCGCCCGCGGAGGCAAGAGGGGCAGAGCCCCTCCCGCACTATTTCACGATGGTCAGCCGCTCCGCGGCGCGGGTGATGGCGGTGTAGAGCCAGCGCTCGCGCGAATCCTTGAAGGCCCAGCTCTCGTCGAAGAGCATGACATCGTCCCATTGCGAGCCCTGCGCCTTATGGACGGTCAGGGCATAGCCATAGTCGAAATCGTCGTAGCGCCGCTTCAGGGCCCAAGCGACCTCGGCGGTGGGATCTTCGAAGACCTGCTTCAACAGCTTGATCTTGGCCATGCCCTTGTCGATGTCGTCATCGTCGGGCTTCACGAGAAGATTGGTGCCGGGCTTGGTGGTCTCGGGCGAAGCGGTCATGACTTGCCAGAGCGAGCCGTTGAGAAGGCCCTTGGCCGGGTCGTTGCGCAGACAAACGAGCTTGTCGCCCGATTGCGGCAGCGCGCCGGTGAAACCTTTCAACTCGCGCAGGCGGTTGTTGTAGAGCCGCCGCGTCCGGTTGGTGCCGACCAAAACCTGATCGGCCGCCAGAACCTCGTCCCGGTCCACCTCGCGCTTGGTGATGACGCGAGCGGCGCCATAGTCGCCCCATTTCAGTTCGCGGCCCTCGCGCGCGTCGAGCGCCAGTTCCAGAATCGGGTTGTCGCGCGCCTGGCGGTGAATCTCGGTGAGGAGAAAGTCCGGCTCGGCCTCGGTGAAGAAGCCGCCGCCCGACACGGGCGGCAACTGGCCGGGATCGCCCAGCACCAGAATCGGCGTGCCGAAGGACAGGAGATCGCGCCCCAGCGCCTCGTCCACCATGGAGCACTCGTCCACCACGACGAGCTTGGCCTTGGCGACGGGGCTCTGGCGGTTCAGCGAGAAGGTCGGGGAGACGCGGGCCGTGCCCGTCGATTCGTCTTCCAGCGCTTCCTCGCCGCGCGGGCGATAGATCAGCGAATGGAGCGTCTTGGCCGATTTCGCGCCTTTGGAGCGCAGCACCTGCGCCGCCTTGCCGGTGAAGGCGGCGAACTGCACGCCGCCCTCCACGCCTTCGGCGAAGTGACGCGCGAGCGTCGTCTTGCCCGTGCCGGCATAGCCGAACAGGCGGAAGATCGGCTGGTCGCCACGCTTGAGCCAGTCGGCCACCCGCGTCAGCGCCTCGTCCTGCTGCGGAGAAAACTTCATGGGCGGAGGGGTCGCAGAATTCGCGCCTTTTGCCAAGCGGTCTCGTTATGTTCCTTCGAAGATCGAAACGGATTGTAAAACCGTCACGCAAGCGAACTATGAGCACGAGCGCCGCCGGCGGGGTGGCGGGCCTCGATGATGGGGTTCATACCCGCCGGCCTCTCACAGCGTGCGACCCGAAGGATCATCCCATGTCCGGCATCATTTCCGCCGTCGGCTTCTGCAATCACACCGGACCGGGCGACCTGTCCACGCTCGACGCCTCCCTGCGCGCCGTTGCCGACACGGGCGCGGACGCTTGCGAGATCGGCATCTATGGCGAGGAGATCATCGCGGGCGGGCGCATCATCGAGGAGCGGCTCCAGCGCGTCTCCGCCATCGCCAGCCAATATTCCTTCCGCAAACTCTCGCTGCACGGGCAGATCGTGTCCAATTTCATGGACCGCGAGAACCTGCATCTTCAGAAGCGCGTCGTGCGCGCCATGCTCGAACTCTGCGACCGGCTGGGCGCGGGCGTGCTGGTGCAGCATTGCGGCGCGGCCCTGCTGAGCGAGGGCGAAAGCGCCGGGGATCTCGATCAGATGGAGCGCGAGGCGCTGCACGAGATGGCCGAGGTCGCGAAGGGCTACGGGACGCGCATCGTTCTGGAGAACATCTTCACCACCCTGCCCGGTCAATATCGCCAGACACCCAGCGAAGTGGCGGCGACCGTGCGCGCGGTCGGACACAGCCATCTCGCCGCGCTGATCGATTTCAGCCACGCCTATATCGAATCGAGCTTCAAGGGCCTCGACTTCCGCCAGGAGCTTCGCGCCATGGCCGAGGTGGCGGGCCATCTTCATGTGCATGACAGTTTCGGCCTGCCCTACACGATGAAGACCTTCTACCACCGCGCCGAAGCGACGGCGCTCGGCATCGGCGATCTTCACCTGCCGCTCGGCTGGGGCGACATCGCCTGGGAGGACATCTTCTCCGAACTGACCTTCCTGCCCGACACGACCCTCATCATGGAGATCGGCGCCGAGCGCTTCGCCGCCGAGCAGCCCGCCTGCCTAGAGCGCGCCCGCAAGCTGGCCGATCTCGTCAACACCCGCGCGCAGGCCGCCTGACCAAGCGATGTTTCGGCCGAGCCCTCGGTGGGCTCGGCCGGGATCAGCGCAGCATGGGCCAGATCGAGGCGACGAGCGCGAGGCCCATGACGATGTTGAAGATGCGCAGACGCTTGGGCTCCGACAGGAAGCCGCGCAGGGCCACGCCGAAGCCGGCCCAGACCGAAACGCTCGGCAGGTTCACCAGCGCGAAGGCCGTGCCGACGAGAACCACCGACAGAACGGGCGTTTCGACCTGCGTATAGGCCCCCATGGCGACCAGAGCCATGGCCCAGGCTTTCGGATTGACCCATTGAAACGCCGCCGCCTGCCCGAAGGTCAAAGGCTGGCCGCTCGCCTGCGCCTCGCCCATCGCGCCCGAGGTCGCGATCTTCCAGGCCAGCCAGAGCATGTAGACGAGACTCACAACTTTCAGCACCGTCTGGAGCGCGGGGACGGCGTGAAGCAGCGCGCCAAGGCCAAAGCCCACCGACAGAAGCAGGACGAAAAATCCGATGGCGATGCCCAGCATATGCGGGATCGTACGGCGAAAGCCGAAATTCACGCCCGATGCCATGAGCATCATATTGTTCGGCCCCGGCGTGACCGAGGAAACGAAGGCGTAGACGAGAAGTCCGAGAAACCGATCGAACGGCATGGGAAGCTCCGGGCGCGCGCCATCGCGCCGCCCGGATGGGGCGGCGTCAGACGCAGAAAAGGGATCGGTCGAAAATCATCAGCTCTCGTGTGCCGCGTCGCGGCCGCGCGCCATGGCGGCGACGCCCGTGCGGCACACTTCCACGAGGCCGAGCGGCGCCATGATCTGAATGAACTTCTCGATCTTCGAGCCCTTGCCGGTGATCTCGAAGACGAAATGGTCGGTCGTGGAATCCACCACCTTGGCGCGGAACACGTCGGAGAGGCGCAGCGCCTCCACCCGGTCGTCGCCCTTGCCGGCCACCTTCACCAGCGCCAGCTCGCGCTCGATCGGACCGTCGTCGCCAAGGCCCATGGCGGTCTTGGTGAGGTCCACCACGCGGTGAACCGGAACGATGCGGTCGAGCTGGCTCTTGAGCTGCTCGATGACGGGCGGCGCGCCGCGCGTCACCACCGTGATGCGCGACAGATGCTTGTTGTGGTCGGTCTCGGAGACGGTCAGGCTCTCGATATTGTAGCCGCGCCCCGAGAACAGGCCGATGACGCGCGCGAGCACGCCCGGCTCGTTGTCGACCACGATCGAGAGGGTGCGCGATTCGACCGAGGGCTTCTCGTCGGTGATGAAGTAAGCGGAGGCCGGCGGCTGGACGGGTAGGTTCATGACATCAGTCTTTCGATGAGGAAGCGGAGGGCCTGAGCGGGGTTATGCCCCGCCCGGCCGGGTCAGACCAGCGCCTTGCCCTTGGCGTCGATCGCGTTCGCCACCGCCTCGTCGCTTGCCTCGTCGGGAAGCAGGATTTCGTTATGCGCCTTACCGCTCGGGATCATCGGAAAGCAGTTTTCCAGATTGGCGACGCAGCAGTCAAAGATGACAGGCCGATCGACCGCAATCATCTCGTCGATCGCCGCATCCAGATCGCCCGCCTTCTCCGTGCGGATGCCGACGCCGCCATAGGCTTCGGCCAGCTTCACGAAGTCCGGCATCGCCTCCGAATAGGAATTGGACAGGCGGTTGCCATGCAGCAGCTGCTGCCACTGGCGGACCATGCCCATATACTGGTTGTTCAGGATGAAGACCTTGACCGGCGCGCCGTGCTGAACGGCGGTCGAGAGCTCCTGCGTCATCATCTGGATCGAGGCGTCGCCCGCGATGTCGATGACCAGCGCGTCCGGATGCGCGATCTGGACGCCGACCGCCGCCGGCAGGCCGTAGCCCATCGTGCCGAGGCCCCCGGAGGTCATCCAGCGGTTCGGCTCTTCGAAGCCGTAGAACTGCGCAGCCCACATCTGATGCTGGCCGACCTCCGTGGTGATGAAGGTTTTGCGGTCCTTGGTCTTCTCATAGAGGCGCTTGATCGCGTGCTGCGGCAGGATGATGTCGCCTTCTTGGCGATAGGCCAGGCAGTTGCGCGCCTTCCAACGAACGATCTTCGCGTTCCAGTCGGCGAGTGCAGCCTCGTCGGCCTTCGCCCCGGTGTCGCGCCAGATCGAGACCATCGCCTCCAGAACGTTGGCGACATCGCCGATGATCGGCAGATCGACGCGGACGTTCTTGTTGATGGAGGACGGGTCGATATCGATATGGATCTTCTTGGAGTTCGGCGAGAAGGCGTCCAGCCGGCCGGTGATGCGGTCGTCGAAACGCGCGCCGACGCAGATCATGACGTCGCACTCGTGCATCGCCAGATTGGCCTCGTAGGTGCCGTGCATCCCCAGCATGCCCAGCCACTTCTCGCCCGATGCCGGATAGGCCCCGAGGCCCATCAGCGTGGAGGTGATCGGGAAGCCGGTCAGGCCGACGATCTCGCGCAGGAGCTGCGAGGCGCGCGGGCCGGAATTGATGACGCCGCCGCCTGTGTAGAAGACCGGGCGCTTGGCCGAGCGCATCAGCTCGACCGCCGCCTGGATGCGGCCGCGCTCGGCCTCGCGCTTGGGCTGATAGCGCTGCAAGGCGCGCGAGAGGTTCGGCGGCGTATAGGTGCCGGTCGCGAACTGGACGTCCTTCGGGATATCGACGACGACCGGGCCGGGCCGGCCGGAGGTCGCAACATGGAAGGCCTCGTGCAGGATCTCAGCCAGATCCTCGACATTCTTCACCAGCCAATTGTGCTTGGTGCAGGGCCGCGTGATGCCGACCGTGTCACACTCCTGAAAGGCGTCGGAGCCGATCAGCGTGGTCGGGACCTGACCGGTGATGCAGACCAGCGGGATGGAGTCCATCAGCGCGTCCTGCAGCGGCGTGACGGCATTGGTCGCGCCCGGGCCGGAGGTGACGAGCATGACGCCCGGCTTGCCGGTGGAGCGGGCATAGCCTTCGGCCGCATGGCCCGCGCCCTGCTCGTGCCGAACCAGGATATGCTTGACCGCGCTCTGCTGGAACAGGACGTCGTAGATCGGAAGAACCGCGCCGCCGGGATAGCCGAACAGATGCTCGACGCCATGATCCTTCATGGCTTGAACCACCATCTGAGCGCCCGTCATCTTGCGGGTACCCGTCTCCATCATCAAGTCGTTCATGGTGCGGCCTTCGTCTTCTTCGTGCCGGTCGGCGCTAATGCGGGGGAATCTCAGGCAATAAAAAAGGCCCTCCGAGGGGCCTTGGGTTGCGCACACGTGGCATCAGCCGGACGGTTTCTAAACCGTCTCGCGTGTGCGCCTACTTACGAGGAGAATGATCTTCTTCGACATGGTGCGGGACGTTATCCCTCGATCCCCCTCCCGTCAAGCGCCCGAGCGCGCCTTTCGGATCACCTCGCTCGGGTCGAGATCGGGCGAGCGGATGCGCCCGTAGAGCGAGAGCAGCAGCGCGTAGGCCCCGAAGGCGACGAGCCCGAGGCCCGTGGCCGACAGGAGCAACCAGCCATAGGGCCAGGAGCCGATCTCGCCCAAGGCATCCTCCAGCCCCGGCGTGTGGTCCGGTGTCCAGCGCGACGCACCCGTGAAGAACAGGACGGCGATCGCCGCGAACACCATCCCCCGCGCCGCAAGGCCGAAGCGGCAGATCGCGATCATCCAGCGCGCATGGGCTGGCGGCAGCGAGAGAAAGCGCAGAAAGCTGCCGTCCCAGGCCTTCTTCAGCTGCGAACCCGCCACGCCCAGCATGACCAGACCGGCCGGCAGCGTGAACCAAGGCCCGAGGATCGCGCCCCAGCGGTTGAGAACATCCGATCCGCCCTGCCCACCGCCGACCGATACGCCGAACAGGAGCGAGGCGGCATAGAGCGCCAGAAACACATAGGCGAGGCCCGACACGAACCGGCCGATGCGCACGAAAATGCCCTTGGCCCCTGTGCCGTAGCCATCCGCATCGAACACGGCCTGCACGAAACGCCACAGCGCGAAGCATGGCAAAGCGACCACGAGAAGCACCAGCATCACCCCGCCGAAGGGCGAGCCGACGATCCGCGAGATCGCCTCCTCTTCGCTCAGCGTCGTGCCGCCGGCAAAGGCCGTGCGAAAGGCGAAATAGCCGATGGTGATGAAGACGGCGGCGCGCGCGAGATAGCCGAGCCGCGCGCCCTTTTCGATGGCGTCGCGATGATCGCTGATACCGATGGGCGTGGTCGACATGGCGCGCTCCCCCTGCAAGCCCAACGAAACGATAGGGAATGCTGACGGTTCCAGCCCTTGGCGCGTCGCCCTTAGGCCAGGCCGGGTAGCCTCGCCTCCAGCGCTGCCAGCGCCTCGGCCGGGTCGGCAAAGCGCAGCCAGGTCTCGTCGAACTGGTGCCGGAACCAGGTTTCCTGCCGTTTGGCATATTGGCGGGTGCGGGTGACCGACAGGTCGCGTGCTTCGGTCGGCGTCAACTCGCCCGCGCGCATACGGGCGAGTTCCGCAACGCCGATCGCGTTGGCGGCCAGACCCGTCGCCGCGCCCGGCCGGGCGGAGAAGGCCTCGGCCTCTTCCGCCGCGCCCTCCGCCAGCATGGCGTCGAAGCGCCGCGCGATGCGCTCACGCAACAGCGCGCGGTCGGGCGTCAGCACGAGTTTCAGCGCCTTCGCTCTCTCCACCAACCCAGCCCCCGCGCCGCGTTGCAGCTGACCGAGCGGCGCGCCCGTCGTCTCGAACAGTTCCAGCGCGCGCAGGATGCGCTGCGGATCGCTCGGCCGAAGGCGCGCGGCGGCCTCGGGGTCGAGCCGCGTCAACACGCGGTGCAGAGCCGTTGGCCCCTCCTGCGCCATGCGCGTGCGCCAGCGCTCGCGGATGGTGGAGGGGATTTCCGGTAAATCGTCGAAGCCCCCAAGCAATGCCTTGAAATAGAGACCGGTGCCGCCGCAGAAGACGGGAATCTGCCCGCGCGCGCGAAGCTCCGGCAGAAGCGCTTCCACCTCGCGCAGCCAGACCCCGGCCGAATAGGGCGCGTCCGGCGGCACATGGCCGTAGAGCCGGTGCTCGACGCCGCCCATCTCATCAACGGACGGACGCGCGCTCAGGATGCGCAAACCGTCATAGACCTGCATGGAATCGGCATTGACGACGGTGCCCCCGACACGGCGCGCGAGCGCCACCGCCAGCGCCGACTTGCCGCTCGCGGTCGGCCCCGCTATCAGGATCGCCTCCGGCTGTTCCATCGTCAGGCCCCGCTTCCCATGTATGTCGTCACCCTTCTGTCGTCGCGGCAAGACCCCCGCGTTTCGCGCACCCTCGTGAATGCCGCCGCCGACGAGATCGGCGAAGCGGAGATCACTTGGCTGGAGCCCGATATCGCCTGCGATCTCGTGACATCCGAAAAGCCCTCCGCTGCCACGATCGAGCGGCTGAAGCGGCTGGCGCTGGACGAAGCTGTGGACTGCGTGGTGCAGGACGTCGGCGGGCGGCGCAAGCGGATTCTCGTGGCCGACATGGACTCCACCATGATCCAGCAGGAATGCATCGACGAACTCGCCGCCGCCATCGGTATCAAGGATCAGGTCGCCGCCATCACCGCGCGCGCCATGAACGGCGAGATCGCCTTCGAGCCGGCGCTGCGCGAGCGCGTCGGCCTCCTGCGCGACCTGTCGGTTTCCACGATCGGAGAGGTCATCGAGAGCCACATCACGCTCGCCCCCGGCGGGCGCGAACTCGTCGCCACCATGAACGCCCACGGCGCGCATACCGCGCTGGTCTCGGGCGGTTTCACCGCCTTCACGTCCGTCATCGCCGGCCGGTTGGGCTTTGCGGAGAACCGCGCCAATATCCTGAACCTTGCGGATGATCGGCTGGACGGCACGGTGGCCGAGCCGATCCTCGGCGCCGAAGCCAAGCTCCAGGCGCTGCGCGAAATCTCCGCCGGGCTCGGCCTCACCCCGGCCGACGCCATCGCGGTTGGCGACGGGGCCAATGATCTGCCGATGATCCTGGCGGCCGGCACGGGCGTCGCCATCCACGCCAAGCCAACGGTGGCGGCGCAAGCCCCTTTCCGCATCGACCATGGCGATCTGACCGCGCTTCTTTTCATCCAGGGCTACCGCGCGAGCGAATTCCGCGCCTGATGGACGGGCTGCGCACCGAGCGCCTGGTTCTTCGGCGCTGGATCGAAAGCGATCGGCCGGTCTTCCATCGCCTGAACAATGACCCCGCCGTCATGCGCTTCTTTCCGATGCGCATGAGCGAGGCGGAGGCGGACGCCACCATGGACCGCTGGAATGCCGATCTGGAAGCGGACGGTATGGGCTTTCTGGCGGCGGTACGCCTGACGGATCGGCGCGTCGTCGGGGTGATCGGCCTCTCGCCCGTCACCGAACCCGTGTTCGATTTCGCGCCGAACGTTCAGATCGGCTGGCGTCTCCTGCCCGAGGCCCAAGGTCAGGGCCTCGCTTCGGAAGGGGCGCGCGCCTGTCTCGCCTTCGGCTTCGACAGATTGGCCTTGGCCGACATCGTCTCGCAATGCGTGGTGGAGAACCGCGCGTCCGAAGCGGTGATGCAGCGGATCGGCATGAGCTTCCGCCGCAGTTTCGATCATCCGCGCGTGCCGCGCAGCCACCCGCATCTCGTCCGCCACAGCCTCTACGGGCTGCGGCGAAGCGAGTGGCAGATGATGACGAGCCGCTGATCAGTCGATCGGCACCACGACGAGGCGCAGGTCTCCCGCCTTGTCGGCGACGAGCAGCAGAGCGTTCTTGCGCCCGTCCGCCTTGGCCTTGGCGAGCTTCTCGCGCGCCTCCTCGCCATTGGCGACTTTCTCCTGGCCGATCTCGCGCACGGTCATGCCCGATTCCAGCCCCTTGTCGGCCGAGGCCGAGTTGGGCTCGACCGCCGAGATCACCGCGCCTTGCGCCTCGGCCGGCAGGTCGAACTGCTTGCGCGACTCGTCGCTGAGATCGGTGAAGGAGAGACCCAACAGCGGGCCTTCGGTCACGACATCCTCGTCGGGCGCGTCCTCGCCCTGATCGGTCTGGTTGTCGGCCGCCTCGCCGTCCTCAAGCCGGCCGAGCGTCACCTCGACCTCGACCGGCACGGCCGGCGCGTCGAGGCTTTGCTTGCGCAGGATTTCCAGCTTTACGACCTTGCCGACCGGCGATTCGGCCACCATTCGCGGCAGATCGCGCGAGGTCGCGACGGGCTTGCCGTCGAACTTGCGGATCACATCGCCGATCTCGATCTTGCCGGTGTCGGACGGCCCCTGTGGCACGACGCCCATCACCAGCGCGCCCGCCGCGCTTGGCAGGCCGAGGCTTTCGGCGATCTCCTCGCTCACCTCCTGCAGGCGCAGGCCCAGCCAGCCTCGGCGCGTTTCGCCGAAATCGCGCAGCTGCGCCACGACATTCTGCGCCAGGACGGCGGGAATGGCGAAGCCGATGCCAATGGAGCCGCCGGTCGGCGAGATGATCGCCGTGTTGATGCCGATCACACGGCCATACATGTCGAAGAGCGGGCCGCCCGAATTGCCGCGATTGATGGCGGCGTCCGTCTGGATGAAATTGTCATAGGGGCCGGCATTGATGTTGCGCCCGCGGGCCGAAACGATGCCGACCGTCACCGATCCGCCGAGGCCGAACGGATTGCCGATCGCCATGACCCAGTCGCCGATGCGCACCTGCTCGCTGTCGCCGAAGGGCACGGCGGCGAGCGGCGCTTCCGGCTCCACCTTCAACACGGCGATGTCGGTCTTGGTATCCACGCCGACGATCTTGGCGTCGAGCTGCTTGCCATCCGCGAAATTGACGGTGATCTCGTCGGCGTCGGCGATGACGTGATTGTTGGTGACGATGATGCCCGAGGGGTCGATCACGAAGCCCGAGCCGAGCGACTGGACCTTTCGCGTCCCGTCCTTGCTGTCGCCCTGCAGGAGATCGTCGAAGAACTTCTGAAGCGGCGATCCGTCCGGCGCGTTCAGCTTCGGCACCGCAGGCGCGGCCGGCGCGTCCTCACCATTGTTGCCATCGCCATCGCCGTCTTCGTCGTCTTCGTCATCCGCCGTGCCGCGATCGACGGTCTGAGACGTCGAGATATTGACGACCGCGCCCAGAAGCCGCTCGGCGAGATCGGCGACGGAGGCCGGCCCCTGCGCGCGGGGCTGGGCGGCGTTCGGCGTGGGCGGCACGCCCGCCGCATCCGGGTTCAGCGTGCCGGCGGCCGGCGGCTGGGGCGCGATGGGCTGGCCTTCGGATGGCGGCGCGATCACCCCTTGCGCGAAGGCCGGCAGCGGCGAGATCGCGACCGTCGAGAGAAGGACGGCGAATGCGCGAAGGCGCCGATACGGGCGGCGGGGATGTGTTGCGGTCATCAAGCAATCCGGTGCCGTTGCAGCCAAACGCCCTCGCCGCACATGGGCGAGGGATCAAAGGCCAAAGCACGCGGCATACGGGATTCGGCCGGAAACGAGTCCAGCGGATAAAAGCGACCGAATCAAGAAGGCGCGCGCGCCATCCCCCGGTCTCTGCCGGGTCCGATGCCCAAAACGAAACCGCCCGCGACCTTTCGGACGCGGGCGGCAGGGGAATGGACCGGATCAGTTGGCCGGTGCGGCCGGGGCCGGTGGCGGCGCTGCGGGCGCGGGTGCGGCCGGTGCCGGGTTGGCTAGTGCCGGGTTGGCCGGGGCACTCGGCGGAGGCGCCGCGTTGGTCGATGCCAGCGGCCGGGGTGGGAAATTGCCCTTCACGTCGCCCGAGTTGAAGTAGCGGAAGAACTCGGTGTCGGGCGACAGCACCATGGTCGTGCCGCCCTTGGCCATGGCCTCGCGATACGCCTGGAGCGAGCGGTAGAATTCGAAGAATTCCGGGTTCGCCTGATAGGCATTGGCCGAGATGGTGTTGCGCTCGGCCTCGCCCTCACCCTGAAGGATGGTGGCATCGCGCCGCGCGCCGGCCACCAGTTCCGTGACCTCACGATCGACGCCGGCGCGGATCTCCCGTGCCGAAACGCGGCCACGGGCGCGCACGCGCTCGGCCTCGGCCAGACGCTCGGCCCGCATACGGGCATAGGTCTGCTGCGAGACTTCCTGCGTCAGGTCGGTGCGGCGGATGCGCACATCCACCAGATCGAGGCCCAGCGAAGCGGCATCGGGGCGAATCTGGTCGCGAACCTCGACCATCATCTGCAGACGCTCTTCCGAGAGAGCGGACTGGAAGTCGCGCAAGCCGTAGACCCGGCGGATGGCCGCGTCGAAGCGCGTGCTCAGACGCTGCTCGGCCTGGGCGATCGAGCCCGACAGGGTGCGGCGGAACACGGCCGCATCCGAGATGCGGTACACGAGGAACGCATCCACCTGATAGAAGGCGCCGCCCGCGACCTGAACGCGCTTGTCGTTGAGGTCCAGCCGCAGAAGGCGGTTGGGCAGCATCTGGATCGTATCCGCCCCGGCGAAGCTGAACGGCATCTTGAAATTTAGGCCGGGCTGCGTGACGACGCGCTGGATTTCGCCGAAGCGCGTGACCACGGCCTGCTCGCCCTCGCGAACGATGAAGACCGAATTCCAGAGAACGAAGAGAACAAGGGCGATCGCAATGAGAACGCCGTAGAAACGGTTGCTCATCGGCTATTCCCCTGCGCAGGCGTGGACGCGGCGGCACCCGTCAATTGCGAACGGGTGACGTTGGACGCGGCGGGCGCAGCCGAGGTCGGCTGAGGCGCAGCGTTGGGGGCGGGTCGCTGCTGCAACTCGCCGAGCGGCAGGTAGGGCACGACGCCCTGGCCGCCCGAGGTCTGACCATCCATGATCACCTTGTTGGAATTGGCCAGAACCGATTCCATCGTCTCCAGATACAGGCGCTCGCGGATAATCTCCGGCGCGCGCTCGTATGCGGTCAGAATGGAGGTGAAGCGTTGCGCCTCGCCCTGCGCTTCCTGCACGACGCGGTTCTTGTAGGCGGCGGCGTCCTCGCGGATCTGCACGGCTTCGCCCTGGGCGCGGCCGAGCTGCTCGTTGCGATACAGGCGCGCTTCTTCGATGAACTGCGACTCGTTCTGCTCGGCGCGCTGCACTTCCTCGAACGCATCGGCGACTTCGGGCGGCGGCGCGGCTTCTTCGATGGAAATCGCGTTGACCGTCAGACCCGCATTGTAGCTATTGAGCGTCGCCTGCGTGATTTGGCGAACCTGCTCGGCAATGCCGGCGCGGTCGTTGCGGAACACGTCCTCGACCGGGCGACGGCCGACGACCTCGCGCATGGCGCTTTCTGCGACTTGCCGCAGAACGCCCTGCGGGTCCTGCACGTTGAACAGATAGGCGACCGGGTTCTCGACGGAATAGAGAACGGCGAACTGGACATCCACGATGTTCTGGTCGCCCGACAGCATGAGGCCGGAGGAATCGCCGCCTCGCTGGCCGCTGCCGATGGTGATCTGGTTTTCCACGATCGGAACGGTCTCGACCGTCTCGAAAGGCCACATCATCACATGCAGGCCGGGCTCGGAGAGTTCGGCGCGCGGCTTGCCGAACAGAAGCTCGACGCCGACTTCGTCCGGCTGCACGGTATAGACCGCGTTCAGAAGCCAGACCACGGCAAGGCCCGCGACCGCGAGGCCGCCCAGGGCCAGGCCACCGCCCGAACCGCCGGACCCGGACCCGCCGCCGGGCATCGCTCGGCGCAATCGGTCCTGCCCACGGCGCAGAATATCCTCGAGATCAGGCGAGTTGTTGCCGCCGGGCCGCGGTCCTTGCGGCCCCTGGCCCCATGGGCCGCCGCCACCGCCCCCTTTCCCCGTCTGATTGCTCCAGGGCATGTAGATCCTTCCACTCAGGTCCGGTCGCGGGCGATACGTCGCCGCGACGCGAGAAACTCGTCGAAATGCTTATAGGAACTCGAAAAACCGCTTTCAACGCGCGGGCCGCCGTTTCGGCCCGGCGAAGGCGCGCATGGTTAGCGCGCGGCAACGCGCCTTGCGGGCGCTTCGACGCGCCGTGGCGTCACCTCGGTGGCGCGTCCGTGCGCTCCCAGGTCTCGAAGCGCATGGGCGCGCTATCCCTCGGATTTTGCGGCGGAGTCCGCTCGCTGCGCCGCTCGAACCCCTCGTTCTCGAAATCGGGAAAGAACGTGTCGCCCGCCGGATCCGCCTCGACGCGCGTCAGCTCGATCCGGTCGATCTGGCCGAGAAAGTGTTGATAGATCTCGCCTCCCCCCGCAATCACGATTTCGTTCGATCCGCGCGAGGCCGCCATCATGCGCGCGGCCTTCAAAGCCGTTTCGGCATCTGCCACCGTCAGGACATCAACGCGCTCGATCTCAGGGCCACGCGACAGGACGATCGTGTCGCGCCCGTCCAGCGCCTTGCCGATGGCCTCAAAGGTCTTGCGGCCCATGATCATGGGCCGGCCGAGCGTCAACTCGCGAAAATGTCGGAGATCGCTCGGCAGCGTCCAGGGCATCGCCCCCCGCGCCCCGATCACACGGTTGCGCGCCATGGCGACGACGGCGACGAGGCGGGGCGGACGATCGGTTTCGGACATGGTGATAAATGACTCGCTTCCAGAGCGCCTCCAGATAGAGAGAGCCGCCTGATAAGGAAGCGCGGGTCACCGAGTCGCATCCTCATCGCAAGACGCTCGTAAGGCCGCCTTAACCACGGCTACGAGATAAGACAGGGCTGGAGGCGCTGCGCAGGCAGGCGGCCGAATGGAGCTGACGCCAAGCCAGCCACCGCAACAGGAGACCGATCCCTTGAGCCAGTTCACCAGCGAGCAGATCGCGGAGATCGAGCTCCTGCGCTCGACGCGCTCCAGCACCATCCGGCCCGTTTCCGAGGGGCTCGAAGAGGTTCTCTATCGACCCATTCCGGTGCTCGACCACGGCTTCGTGCGCGTCATCGACTATATGGGCAATGACGACGCTGTGGTGCAGGCGGCCCGCGTGTCCTATGGGCGCGGCACCAAGCGCGTGTCGGAAGATCGCGGCCTCATCAACTATCTCCTGCGCCACTGGCACACGACGCCTTTCGAGATGGCCGAGATCAAGCTGCATGTGAAACTGCCGATCTTCGTCGCGCGCCAATGGATTCGCCATCGCATGGCGAGCGTCAACGAATATTCGGCGCGCTATTCGGTGCTCGACCGCGAATTCTACATTCCCGCGCCCGAGCATCTGGCCGCACAATCGGCCTCCAACCGGCAAGGCCGCGGCGAGATTCTGGAAGGCGAAGAAGCGGCGGCCGTTCTTGACATGCTGCGTCAGGACGCCGGCCGCTCCTATGACGATTACGCCTTCATGCTGAACGAAGGCGGCGAGGATGAAAGCCGCAAGGGTCTGGCGCGCGAGTTGGCCCGCATGAACCTCTCGCTCAACTTCTATACCCAATGGTATTGGAAGGCGGACCTCCACAATTTCATGAGCTTCCTGCGCCTGCGCGCCGACCCGCACGCCCAATATGAAATCCGCGCCTATGCCGATGTGATGATCGACCTCCTGAAGCGTTGGGTGCCGATCACGCACGAAGCCTTCATGGAGCATCGCTTCGGCGCGGTGCAACTGTCCGCGACCGCGATCCAGGCCGTGCGCCGCATGATTGCGGGCGAGACGCTGGATCAGGTGTCGAGCGGGCTGACCAAGCGCGAATGGGGCGAGCTATGCGCGGTGCTCGGCCTATCCGAGACCGCCACGAAGTAAGACGCATTGGAAAGGAGCCGAAGACCCTCGGCTCCTTTTGTGTTTGGGTCGGATCACTTCGCCGGCTAGGGCCGCTTTTTCGATTACCGTAGTGAAGGCTGCGGCCCTGACCGATTCGCGAGGTCGGTCCCTCAATCGAGATGGACGGCCTATTTCCCGATCTGGCGGAGCGGGTTCACGCGCTGCATCGCGCGATGGCACGCGGATCAGCCCAGCCGGCCTCAGCGAAACGGCGCAATCTTACGCAGAGATTGCATGTTCTCATGTCGGGGCCTTTTCACCAATGCCGCGAGTGCCTATATTCGCGGAGCCGGACTTGATCCGGCTATGGCAATAAACGGCCGATGTAATAAACCTTTCGGACCCGGGGGCGGTACCCGGCGCCTCCACCTGAGCCCACCCCGGCGATCGTCGCGCCGTGGGTTGAGGCGGGGGCGAAATAGGATCGACGAGGGCGTAAAAATCGGACTTTTGCTCGGCATGGTACCACCGTCATCGGGCTGTAAAAGTAGTTGCCAACGACAACTATGCGGAAGTCCGTCTCGCCGCGTAATGCGGTGCGATAACTTCGAATCAAGCCCTAGTGGTTCGCACTTCTAGGCGGGGCTCGGAGGCGCCTGGCAACAGAAGCCTCCACCTTCTTATACGGCGCCAGCCCGGCTGCCATGTCTGCGAGTTCAGGACGACCGAATGGGTCAGGATCTTATCCGTTACGATGTTCTGGCGCAGGACGCTCTGCGCGGCGTCATCCGCAAGGTATTGGGCGAGGTCGTCAAGACCGGTCTGCCCGGCGATCATCATTTCTTCATCACCTTCCTCACCTCCGCTCCGGGTGTTCGCATCTCGTCCCGGCTGCGTGAGAAATATCCCGAGCTGATGACCATCGTCATCCAGCATCAGTATTGGGACCTGTCGGTGACAGACACCTCCTTCGAGGTCGGCCTGTCCTTCTCCGATATCCCCGAGCGCCTGCTCATTCCCTTCAGCGCGATTCGCGGGTTCTACGACCCGGCCGTGAACTTCGAACTCGAATTCGACGTCCGCGATATGGACGCGGCCAATTCGCAGACCGAGGACAGCCCGGCTCCGACCGCGCTTGCCCCTGTCCCGACGGCCCCCGCCCCTGTTGCGGTTGCCGCTCCCGCCAAGCCCGCTGCGGCCGCGCGCAAGGAGACGGCGGCCAAGAGCGCGAGCGAGCCGAGCAAGGACGCCGAGAAGGCCGAGGACAAGCCGGCCGAGAAGAGCGCCGAGGTCGTATCCCTGGACGCATTCCGCAAGAAGCCCTGAGCGCGATGGGCGAGGTCGTCAATCTTCGGATGGCCCGCAAACGGTCCGAGCGGGCGGCGGCCGAATCCAAGGCCGCCGAGAACCGCACTCGCCACGGCCGCAGCAAGGCCGAGCGGGAACGCCAGGCGATCGAAAAAGAGCGCATGGAGCGTCAGCTTGACGGGGCGCTTCGCGATCCACCGGCCCCATGATCGAGAAGCATTCGCTTTCGATCAGAGGCCATCGGACATCGATCAGCGTCGAAGCGCCGTTCTGGGCCGAGTTGAACCGCCTTGCGAACATGGCGGGATGCGCCGTCGCCGAGCTTGTGGCGCGCATCGACAGCGAGCGCCTGCCCGAGACCAATCTCTCCTCCGCCATCCGCCTGCATGTTCTCCAGGAGTCGTTGCGAAAAGCGCAGACGCCCGCGGAGCGCGGCGACACGTCCCACGTGATCCTGTCGCATGTCTATCTCGGCACGGATGATTTCGAACGCTCGCTTCGCTTCTGGGCTGCGATCGCGCGAGAGATGGGCCTGCGCTTTCGCTTCGAGGATGGTGAGCGCGGCTGGGCGGGATGGCAGCCGGCCGACGCCGATCGCCCGCTTTTCCTGATCGGCCGGCCGGAGAATGGCGCTCCCGCCTCCATTGGCAACGGAACGATGATCGCCTTCAACCTCGGCAGCCATGCCCTCGTGGACCGCGTTCACGCGCTGGCGTTGGCGCTCGGCGGCCGCGACGAAGGCGCGCCGGGCCTGCGGCCGCATTATCACCCGAACTATTACGGCGCGTATTTCCGCGACCGCGACGGCCACAAGATCGGCCTTGCCTGCCATCGGCCAGATGGTGGCTCGTCTCCGTAGCGAGAGCGGCCTGCCGCTTTGGCGGGGGCTCTGCGGCGCTCACAGCGCTCACGAGAACCATCCCTCACACGACCGAAGCGGCTCCCAAGTTTTTGGTGCAAGCTCGTCCGACCATCCAAGCGCGCCTTCAGAACCGCTGAAGCGGCTCGACGCCCGGCAGATTGCGGAAGCCTTCACTCGGCTGCGGCGGCGGCACGGCGACGGGCGGGGCTTCGAGTTCGAGCGCGGCCGGCGCGGGGGCCGAGCGCTGCGGCGCAGGTTGAGGACGCGCGGCCGCCTCCTCGGCGCGCCGCCGTTCCGCCTCTGCCGCCTCGCGTTCGCGCTGCTCGGTCTCGGCTCGGCGCGCGTCTTCTTCGGCTTTGATGCGCGCGTCGCGAAGGGTCTGACGGGTCTTCTCGCGCGCCTCGTAGAAGCGCGTTTCCCGGCGCAGACGAACCGTTTCCCGCAGCGCCTCCTCCAAGCTCCGCACGCGTGCCTGCTCCAACTGATAGGCGCGAGAGGCGAGATAGCTGGTCAGGGGCTCGACACCCATCGCCCGGCGCGGCGTGGCGAGCGTTCCCGAAAGGTCGTAGATCAGGGCGGGATCGGGCGCGTCCACCACGTCCGCCTCCTCGGGCTTGGGCAGCGCCAGTTCGAATCGACCGGACAGAGCGCGATCGGCGAGGCCGATGCGGGCCTCCCCGGACAAGACCTCTCTGGCTGCGTCCAGACGGATCGGCCCGATCTGCAAGGCGCCATTGGCAAGGCGCAGCGGAGCCGTGATGGAACTCGCAGTCAGGCTCTGGCCGCGCTGAGCGGCGTCGACGAGACGCGTCACGGCGTCCGATGTCGCCGAGAAGCCCGGTTTGCCGGCTTCCTCCAGCACCGAACCCATGAGGCTCGGAGCAACCGCGGAAATCTTCGCATCCGTCAGAGTCGCCTCGCCGGTTCCGTCCACCGATAGCCGCAGCGCATCGAAACTCTGGCCGCCCGCCTTGAAACTCAACCGACCGCCGAGAACACCTGAGAGGATGGCATTCTCGCCCTCCCCGAACCGGACCGGACGCCCCTCGACATCGAGCGTCCACTCCGTGCCGACCAGACCGCCGACATTGCTGAATCGGCCGCGCCCTTCCAGTCGACCCTCGCCGATCCTGGCAACGAAGGTCGGCACTGACAGCTCGGTCGCGGAACTGTTCAACTGCGCGCTGATATTGGTCATCTCAACCGGCGCACCCTCCAGCGCGCCGGCTTCCAGCGACAGGCGGAGGGGCCGCTGCGGCAGAAGCGGCGCGGCGAAGGCGCGCGCTCCCACGCCCTCCCCCTCGGGAACGATGCCGGTGAGGATGGTCTGGAGCCAGTCCAGCGAGAGGTGGTCGAGCTTCAGGCGGCCAATCATGTCGCTGCCGCCGGCGGCGGACAATTGCCCCTCGACAGGCTGTCCGTTCACATGCCCTCGAACATCGCTCAAGACCCAATCGCCGCCGAACCAGCGAACCTGTGCCCCGCCCTCCACCGGCAGAGTCTCGAGCCCCTGGCCGGCTGCGATGCCGAGCGTCGTCAGCCAAAGCGCTGCGTCGTCACTGCTGAGGGTCAGGCGTCCGTCGAGCGAGCGGAGCCCGGCTGGCGAGAGCGTCGCCGTCCCCTCCAACGCCACGCGGCTGCCGGGCGCTTCGCCGCTCAGCGACACCGCCGCGCCCTCGCCAGGATTGCCGGAACTGGTGAGGCGCACCGACAAGGGACCGGGCGCGCCGAGGTCGAGCGCGGAGATGCCGAGCTGGCCGAGAAGCTCCACCGGCTTTTCGTTGCGCAGCCCCATCTCCAATCCGAAGCTGCCGTCCTTCCAGGCGGCGGCGAGACCGTTTTCGAGCGCCAGCCGCACGGTGAGATCGGTTCTCGCCGCTGTGCCCGCAAGCTCGGCCACAAGATCGGTGCGCCCCGCGATTGCGGTGGGTGAGACGGTCCCGCTTAGAGACAGAGGCCCGAGCGAAGCCGCTCGCGCATCGGCCAGTTGCAGAAGCGGGCTGTCCGGCAGGCGCGCGCGCAGGAAGGCGAGGAAGCGGGCCGGCTCATCGGCCGAAACATCGAGGCTGAGATCGGGCACCGGCGCGCTGGAAAGGTTCGCGACCGTGCCTTCCACATGAAGATCGGCCCCGGCCAAGCCGTCCGCGTCGAAGGAGCCGATATCGAGAGCGTCACCCGAGAGCGCCATATCCGCCTCGACATGATCGGCCACCACGCCAGCGTAGCGCATCGGGCCGGCGGCCCATTGCAGCTCGATGCGCTCGGGAACACCGCCCGCCGGCTGCGGGCGAAGCCGGGCCAGCGCCAGCAGCGGTTCGAGATCCACCGCACCGCCGCGCAGCTCCGCATTGGTTGTGACGCCTTCGGGGCGCACCGCGCGGTCGATCGCGCCGCGCAGCGTCTGGCCGCCGAGATTGAGTTCCAAATCGTCGAGGCTCTGGTCGCTCGCGCTAAGATTCACCTTAGCCTGTAGGCCGGCTTGATCGAGCTGCGCCAGCGCGGGGATGCCGCCCAGCCCGGCCCAGCCGAAGAAGCTCGCCGGCTGGCGCGCCGCCACCAGAAGCGAGCCGCGAAAGCCCGGCTTGGCGCTGAGATCGGCGAGGCCGGATGCTTCCACCAGGGTGCGGCCGGGAAACTCGCCGCTCAGCTTGTCGATCGACCAGCCCTCCTGCGAGGGCGAGCCGGCAAAGCTGACATCGCGGATCGACGTGTCGCCGATCGTCACGATCGGCAGCGACAGGCGCAGACGGCCGGGCAAGGGGCTGGCTGGAAGGCGCGCCAGCGCTTCACGAATGCCGGCGATCCGCTCCGACAGGCTCGGGACCGTGCCGCTCGTGCTCTCGGCGGGCGCGAGCCGGTCGAGATCGACTTCCTGCCCGGACAGGTCGACGTCGAAATGCGGAATGGGCCCGAAATTCAGGCTCGCCGCGCCGGTGACGAGATAGGGCGCTTCTGCCGCCCCGACCGAGGCGCGCAGATCGGACAAGGCGACGAGTTGCGACGACAGCGTGAAACCCGCCTGCATCTGGATCGGCGGCGTGGACGCGCTCCCGGTCTCGCCCTGCCCCGCCGCCCGCTCCTTCTGCACGGCCAAAGGCGTGCGGAACGTCATCGTCCCGTCCAGCATGGGCTTGCCCGGCACGCGGGATGCGGTCCCCGACAGGCTGACCGACAGGCTCGGCGCGTCGGATTCGGCGGTGACGCGCAGAGGCAGCGTCCCGTCGCCGGGCGCAACCCCGGTGGAGAGGCTGACGCGCAGGAGCCGGCCGTCGAGACGCAGCGTGCCCGCGCCCGTGATCGGGCCGAGCAGCGAGCGCGCCGAGAGATCGGCGTCGATGTCGCTCAGTTGAATCCGCCGATCCACCCGTTGATCGGTCAGAGCAACGGAGCCGCCGGCGATCCGCACTTTTTCGAAGACCACCGGCAGATTGGCGGGAAGCTGCGAGGCGGCGACGGGCCAGCGAACCTGTCCGGCCTTATCGATATCAAGCGACAAATTGGGCCGGTCCATCTCCGTGTTGAAAATGCGGACCTCGCCAGACAAGAAGGGCGCCAACTCGGCGTCCATCCGAAACGCACTCAGCGTCAGGATCGGATCGCCGGCATCCCCCACCACCACATCGTTGAAGGCAATGGAGGGGAAGGGCAAAAGCCGCGCCGACACCGCGCCGCGCACCTCGACCGGCTGGCCGAGCAGGCGCGAGGTTTCCGTCTCGAAGGCCGAGCGATAGGTCGTCCAGTCCACGAAGCGCGGGCCGACCCAGAGCGCCAGAAGACATGCGATCAAGACGCCGCCGAGGATGATGAACAGCCGCAAGCCCGCAGGTCCCTTTATGTCGAATCATTCGGGCCGCTGGCCCTAGCTTTCGGAAATCCTAACAGTTTTGGCGCTCGCCGGTCATGCGGCTTGGCGCGCGGCGGTTAAGATCGCGCTTTAGAAGCCCCTCTCTCTCCACAAGGGCGGGGCGACGTGCCACGCGCTCCTCCCCTCTTTGCCGCAAGGCCGCCGACATGTTCCCCTAGTGTTCCCTGCAGAATCCATTAAGTAGTCGGCATGACCGAACTCTCCGATCCGTCCGCCCCCGGCCCGAAGAAGCCCTCCGGCATCGCCGCCCGAGCCCTTGCGGCGCGCGGCGGGCCCGTGGCTGCGCCCGCGCCCGACTATCTCGCAGGTCTCAATCCCGAGCAGCGCGCGGCGGTCGAGACGACGGAAGGGCCGGTTCTGGTGCTGGCCGGCGCGGGCACCGGCAAGACGCGGGTTCTGACGACGCGCATCGCCCATATTCTCAAGCTGCGCCTCGCCTATCCCTCGCAGATTCTGGCCGTGACCTTCACCAACAAGGCCGCGCGTGAGATGAAGCAGCGCATCGGCCTTCTGGTCGGCGGCGAGGTCGAGGGAATGCCCTGGCTCGGCACGTTCCACTCGATTGGCGTCAAGATCCTGCGCCGCCATGCCGAACTGGTGGGGCTGAAGTCGAACTTCACGATCCTCGATACGGACGATCAGATCCGCCTGATCAAGCAGCTGCTCCAAGCCGAGAATCTGGACGACAAGCGCTGGCCGGCGCGCACCTTCGCCAATCTTCTGGATGGCTGGAAGAACAAGGGCCTGACGCCCGATACGATTCCGGAAGGCGATGCGCGCTCCTTCGGCAACGGCAAAGGGCGCGAACTCTACCGCGCCTATCAGGCTCGCCTCTCCACGCTGAACGCGACGGATTTCGGCGATCTCCTGCTCCATCCCATCGCGATCTTCCGCGACCACCCGGACATTCTGGCCGATTATCACAAGCGCTTTCGCTACATTCTGGTGGACGAGTATCAGGACACCAACGTCGCGCAATATCTCTGGCTGCGGCTTCTGGCTCAGATGTCGGATTCCCGCCGGGACGCCGGCCAAAGCGCCGTGAATGTCTGCTGCGTCGGCGACGACGACCAGTCCATCTATGGCTGGCGCGGCGCGGAGGTGGACAATATCCTGCGTTTCGAGAAGGATTTTCCGGGCGCGACCGTGATCCGGCTGGAGCGCAACTATCGCTCGACCGCCCATATTCTGGGCGCGGCCTCCGGCCTCATCTCCGTCAACGAGGACCGGCTCGGCAAGACGCTGTTCACCGACCTCCACGATCCCGAGCACGAGAAGGTCTCGGTCAATGCGGGCTGGGACTCGGAGGAGGAAGCGCGCACGATCGGCGAGGAGATCGAGCAGCTTCAGCACAAGGGTCATAAGCTCAACGACATGGCGATCCTGGTGCGCGCCTCGTTCCAGATGCGCGAATTCGAAGATCGCTTCGTCACGCTCGGCCTGAATTACCGCGTCATCGGCGGTCCGCGCTTCTACGAACGGCTGGAGATCCGCGACGCGCTCGCCTATTTCCGCTGCGTCTGCCAGCCGGCCGACGATCTGGCCTTCGAACGTATCGTCAACACGCCCAAGCGTGGCCTCGGCGATGTGGCGATCAAGCTCCTGCATGAATATTCCCGCGCCAAGGGCCTGCCGCTTCTGGCCGGCGCGGCCGATCTGGTGCAGGGCGACGAGCTGAAGCCGCGCCCGCGCGCGGCGCTGGCCGAGGTCTTGCGCCATTTCGACCGCTGGTCCGGCCTTCTCTCGACCACGCGGCACACCGATCTCGCGGAAATGATTCTGGACGAGTCCGGCTATACCGAGATGTGGCAGGCCGACCGCTCGGCCGAAGCGCCGGGGCGGCTCGAAAACCTGAAAGAGCTGATCCGCTCCATGGACGATTACGAGAGCCTGCCGGGCTTTCTCGAACATATCGCCTTGGTGATGGACGCCGAACAGAACGCCGAAACCGACGCCGTATCGATCATGACGCTGCATTCGGCCAAGGGACTGGAATTCGAGACCGTGTTCCTGCCCGGTTGGGAGGAGGGCCTGTTTCCGCATCAGCGCTCCCTCGACGAGGGCGGTCGCTCCGGCCTCGAAGAAGAGCGCCGCCTCGCCTATGTCGGGATCACGCGCGGCAAACGGCGGGTGAAGATCACCTTCGTCTCGAACCGGCGCATCCATGGCATGTGGCAATCCACCATTCCCTCGCGCTTTCTGGACGAGTTGCCGGAAGATCATGTCGAGGTGATCGAGGCCTCCGCCTCCTATGGCGGCTACGGAGCCGGCGGCATGGGCGGCTATGGCGCGTCGCGCTGGGACGCGAACGCCTTTTCCGCCTCCTCCTATGGCACCCCCGGCTGGCGGCGCGCGCAGGCGGCAGGCGGCATGGGCGACACCTATCAGGGCGGGCGCGGGCGCAAGATCGAATATAACGAAGGCGGCGTATCGGGCTCGGGCGCACGCGCGGCCAGCACGGCCGACAAATATATTGCGCGGGATGGTGGGGCAGGCTCTCAGGGGCGCAGCGGCTTCGCCGGGCGCATGGACGACGCCTTCTCCGCGCAGCACTCGCGCGGCTCCAACCAGCCGCCGCGCAAGGGCGGCGGGCTCTACTCCTCGGCGCAAAGCGGCGGGCCGCGCGAAATCGAAGGAACGCTGGTCGCGAAATCGGTGTCCGACGAAGCCAGCCCCTATGGTGTCGGCGACCGCGTGTTCCACAGCAAGTTCGGCAACGGAACGGTGTCGCTCGTGGAAGGCAACAAGCTGACCGTCGATTTCGACCGCGCTGGCCAGAAGCGGGTGCTGGACGGGTTCGTTACGCCGGCCTGACGGCCTTCACCTCAGGCGGCCAAACGGATCTGCCGCGTCGTCCCTGGGGGTGGGCATACGAAAAACCCGCCCTGCTCCCGAAGGCGCAGGGCGGGTTTCGTCTGTTCAAAACGACGGTAGGATCAGGACACGCCAGCCATCAGCTCATGGACGCGGCGCAGATAGGCTTCCGCCTGTCGGGCGCGGGCCTCGGCCTCTTCGGCGCGCTGCTCCGCGCGCTTGGCGCGAACGCTCGTTTCCCACTCGTTGTATTCGGAATTGCGCAAGGCGACTTCCGCGCCGGCCAGCTTCTCGTCGGCCGCCTTCAAGCGCTCTTCGAGAACCTGAATCTGGGCCTGGGCGCGCTGGTGCTCCTCGGCCGCGCGATCGGCCAGGGCGCGGTTCTGCTTCTCCAATTGGGCGAAGCGCTTTTCGTAGCTGCGGATCGTGCCCGCTGCCTGCTCCACCATGGAAAGAGTCTGTGTCCAGTCCCCGCCCGGCGCATCGACCGGCATGGTTCCGGTCATCGGCTCGATCAATTCGCCCGAAGACGCGACCGCGACCGCGCTGCCTTCATTAGCCGGCGCGGGGATTTCGCCCTCGCGCAGCGGCAGCGGCTCGGCGCCGCGGAACATGGCACTGAGCTCTTCGGCCGTGGTGTCGAACAGGGCCGAGGGCGCGTCCGGCTGGGCCACGTCGATCTCGATTTCGCCGGCCAACTCGTTGCGGATCGCGCTCATTCTTCGTCCCCTTCACGATTGCTGAGGAAAGCGGCGCGCAGATCGGCCTCGACCTGCGCATCGCTGTCCGATCCCATGACCTTGCTGAAGCTGCCGATGATGGCATCGTGCATCTTCGCCAACCAGGCTTCGGCCTCGCTGGCGCGGGCCTCGGCGCGCCGCGCGCGGGCCTCGGACTCGGCCAGCCGGACTTCGGTCTCGTCCAGCTGCTCCTGGAGCGCGCGGATTTCCTCGCTCGCGCGCTCGGCGTCCAGCCGGTGCTCGATTTCCATCTCGGTCGCGCGTTCGTCGCGAATGCGAATGGCTTCGCTGGCTTCGCGCACGAGATCGAGCGCGGCCGACCAGTCGCGCTTGGGCTCCGCGCCGGCCGAAACCAGCGAGAAATTCGGCTCGCCGGTTCGCTCGTCCGCCGCGTCGGCCAGACTCTGGCGAAGGCTGAAGCCGATCTCCTCGTTCCCTCTGATGGTCATCCCTGCGTTTCCCCTCGTCCCTTACCGCATTTCGAAACGCCCGGAGGCGTTCAGTCGTTCTTGTCCAACGCCGAGAAGGGCCGCACGTTCGAACTCTTTCCTTCTCGCGGCGGCTCCGGCGGCAGTTCTCCCCCCAACTCACCATGCCGGCTTCTCGTGGCGCGCTTAAGGCTTTCGTTCTGGCGTTGCAGGGCCGAGCGGCTTTCCCGCGCGATATCGAGCGCGCCTTGAGCGAGTGTGCGTTCGGCGCGCTCGTTCTGCAACTCTTCGATCAGGCGACGGTTAGCGACCTCGAGTGCCATGCGCTCCTGCTCGAAGCGCAGCGTCAGCGTTTCCACGCGATCCGACAGGTTGGCGGCGCGCGAATTGGCGCTTTCCAGCGCCGCATCCTTGGCGGCCAGCGCCTTCACCAGCATGTCGCAGCGCGCTTCCATTTCGTTGCGGCCTTTGTCGGCCTCCTGCAGAAGCGTCGCCAGACGACCATTGTCCCCGCGCAGGCTTTCGACGCGGCGCTCCTGCGTCGTGCGTTCGGCCGAGGCTTCCTTCACGGCGCGGTCGGCCGAGCGAACCGTTTCCTCGCGTTCGCGCAACTGGTTGCGCACCTGCGCCAGGATCTGGTCGGTCGCGGCGAGACGCGCGTTCAACGTCTCGATCTTCATGGTGGAATTGGCGCGCTCGGTCTTCAGCGCGCCGAGATCGACCTCGTGCTGCGCGACGGCCCGCTGGCGCGCGGCCTGCTCCGAGACGAGTTGGGCTTCCAGCATCGAGATCGACTGGAGGTTCTGGTCGATCTGCTGTTCCAGCTCGTTGAGCCGGCCGGACAGGGACACGAGTTCGGCGGACTGCTCCTCCGCCAGATTCTGGAGACGGCGGTTCTCGCCATCCAGAATCTGCCGGCGCTCCTCCGTGTCGGAGAGCATCCGCTCGGCTTCGTTCAGAGCCTGCTCGGAAATCTGCGCTTCGGCGCGCAGCGTCTTCACTTCGAGGGACAGCGACTGGTTCTGCTCGACCTCGGCCAGAAGCTGGCGCTCCAGCGCGTTGGCATGGGAGGTGCGCTCGCGCAGCGACAGGCGCTGCTCGTCCAGCATCGTCTCGTTTTCGCGCAGCGTCGCTTCCAGGCGGCCGATCCGCGCGGTGGTGGAGGTCAGGTCCGCCATGGCCTGCGAATGGCGGCCGAGCAGATCGTCCACCTCGCGGCGCAGCGACTGGTTGGCGTCCATCTCCTGCGCCAGGAGGGCGTCGAGTTCGAGAACGCGCGCCTTAGCGTGCGACAATTCGCCGGCGATGGTCTCGACAGGTTCGATCAGTTCGGCGAAATCGTCGGTCAGCGTGCGCAGGTCGCCCAGGCGTTCGGCCATCTCGCCGATGCGCACACGCAGCATCTCGTTGCGCTGGCCGATTCCGTCGAGCGGCGGCATCGAAGGCTGAACGGGCATGCGCTGCTCCACAGGAGGCGCCCTCCTGGGCTGCTGCGGTTGCTGCTGAAACGTCGGTTCCACGGCCTCGCTCTCAGGGGCACCCGGCCGCAGCGGGCCGCGCCGGAAGAGAAAGGTCAAAGGTGACGTCATGGAACGGGACCCCGAAGGCAACGGCTTCTGATCGTGTCTTGCCGCCGATGGCGCGGCGGCGCAATTGGATTAGGAAACCGGTAACAACTTTTTCTTAATTTGTCGTTTTTTGATCTCACCGCCGCGAGTTGACACGAGTTCAAGCGCCGGCGCTCCCCCGCGTTGGCGCGGGCGAATTCACGACAATATGATCGACTGACTTCATAACCGGCGGTCGTTCAGGAACCGTTCAGGCGAAAAGCTGTTCCTTGAGCAAATTCATTGCTTTGCCGGAGTGAACCATGCGTATCGTAAGAATGCTAGGTGGCAAGGTGCTGGCTGCGGCCATCGCGCTGACCATGCTCCCCGCCGCCGTGCCGGCCCAAGTTCCTCTCGTTGGCGTTTCCACCGCCAAGGCCGATCCCTATTGGGGCGGTTATGGTCGCCATCATTACCGGGGCGGACCGGGCTACTACGGCGGCCCCCGCTATTACGGCGGGCAGGGATATTACGGCGGTCCCCGTTATTACGAGGGCGGCCCGCGCTATTATCGCCACCGTCACAACAATGGCGGCGCGGCCATCGCGGGGGCGATCCTGGGCCTCGGCGTCGGCGCAGCTATCGCGAGCGCCAACCAGCCGCGTTATGTTGCCCCACGTTATGCGGCGCCCCGCTACGCCGCGCCGGCTTATGGCCCGCGCCCGTGGAGCCGCGACTGGTATCGCTATTGCTCGTCCCGCTACCGCTCCTTCGATCCGGGCTCCGGCACGTTCCAGCCCTATAACGGCCCGCGCCAATTCTGCCGCTGACACCAGCCTGTCCATCTCTTGCACGGCCGCATCCCTCGATGCGGCCGTTTCCGTTTGGAGCGGGAACCTGGCGGAGCCACGGCGCATTTCTCCAGCGACAGTTTGGCGCAAGCTTTGCACGGAAGGCAGCGAATGTTCGGCTCGAAGGGAATGAACGCGGCGTGTCTGGCGCTTGGGCTCTGGGCCTTCGCCCCATCGGTGGCGTCTGCAGGAGAGTTCGTCGGGATCGATCCCTATAATCGTCCCGTCTATGCGCGGGATGCACAATACCCCATCGTTCCGAGCATTGTCACCGGACCCTATTATCGCAAGACGGTCGGCCAGTTCGGTGGGCCGGGCGTCGCGGGGCCGCTCTACTACGCCACCCCCGCCCCGCCGGTTCCCGGCTTCTATCGCCCCGATCCGCTTGTGCAGGCGGGCGCGGTTCTCGGCTTCGATCAGAACGCAGCGCTTGCCAAGGCCGAATATGGCCCGCAGCCGAACGCGGCCAGCAGCCGCCCTGCCCCCTTCAGCGGCGCTTGGTATCGCTATTGCGAGACGCGCTATCGCAGCTTCGACCGCGAGAGCGGCACGTTCCAGCCCAACAACGGGCCACGTCGCCTGTGCCGATAAGGCAGTCATTCAACGCAAGGCAGCCGAAGCACTAGCGCTACGGCTGCCTTGTTGTCGGATCAGACAGGCAAGGGACGCGTCGCCAGTTCCAGCCAGCGGCGATCCTCCTCGTCATCAAGCTGCGGTGCGATGCGGGCCGCGACCTCGGCGTGATAGGCGTTGAGCCAATCGATTTCAGCTTCGCTCAAGAGCGAGCGAACCACGAGACGGCGATCGATCGGCGCGAAGGTCAGCGTCTCGAACCCATGCATGGGCAGATCGCCACCCTCGATCTCGGCCGCCTCCAGCGTCAGAAGCAGGTTCTCGATGCGAATGCCGAAAGCGCCCTCGCGATAATAGCCCGGCTCGTTCGAGACGATCATGCCCGGCTCCAGAACCGCCACGCCGCGCTTCGAGATGGATTGCGGCCCCTCATGCACGGCCAGGAACGAGCCGATGCCGTGGCCCGTGCCATGGGCATAGTCGCAGCCCGCCTTCCACAGCGCGATACGCGCCAGCGGATCGAGGTCCATGCCCCGCGTGCCCTTGGGAAAGCGCGCGGTGGAAATCGCGATCATGCCTTTGAGAACCAGCGTGAACTTCTGGCGCGCCTCGTCCGGCACCACGCCGATGGCGACCGTGCGGGTGATGTCGGTCGTGCCATCCTGATATTGCGCACCGGAATCGATCAGAAAAATCTCGCCATCGCCCAGCGTCCGGTTCGAGTCCCGATTGACGCGGTAATGCGGCAGGGCGGCGTTCGGGCCGGAGGCCGAGATCGTGTCGAACGAGAGATCGCGCAGCGGCATTCCATCGGCCTCGCCGAAGCGCGTGCGGATCGCCTCCAGCTTCTGCGCGGCGTCGATCTCGGTGATCGAGCCGGCCGGCTGGCGATCGAGCCAGGACAGGAACGAGGCGATAGCCGCCCCGTCGCGCAAATGGGCACGGCGCGAGCCCTCGATCTCGACCGCGTTCTTGCGCGCGCGCGGCAGGCGCGCCGGGTCTTCCTTCTCGATCACGCGGCCACCAACCTTGGTGACGATGCGCGACAGACGATCGGCGGCAAGAGCCGGATCGAGCATTACGGCCTTCTCGTCCGCAAAACGGGCGAGTGCGCCTTCGAGCTGGTCGGGCGCTTCGAGATCGGCAAGGCCGGAGAGATAGGCGCTCGCCTCCCCGTCCAGCTTATCCGCGTCGATAAAGAGGGTCGGCCGCCCGTCCGCCGGGATTAGGGCGAAGGAGAGCGGCAAGGGCGTGTGCGAAACGTCACCGCCGCGAATATTGAACACCCAGGCGACCGAGGAGGGATCGGTCAGCACCGTGGCATCGGCCCCGGCCTTGCGCAGCCCCTCGCGGATCGTCTCCAGCTTTTCGGCGCTCTCCAGACCGGAATAGGCGACCGGCTGCAGCGTGACGCGCCCCTTGGGCGGCAACGGGCGATCCTGCCAGATGCGATCGACCGGATTGTGCGGCAGAAGAACCAGAGCGCCGCCGGCCTCTTCCATCGCCTTTTCCAGCGACTTCACCTCAGCCAATGTATGCAGCCAAGGGTCGATACCGATGCGCAGGCCCTTGGCCTTGTCCTTCAGATAGGCCGCGAGCGGCGTCTCCACCGAGCTTTCGGGCGCAAAGACGGAAGCGTCGATCTGCACGCGCACCTGCACGGTGTAGCGTCCGTCCACGAAGACGGCCGCGCTCGCAGGCAGAACCAGCGCGACGCCGGCCGAGCCTGTGAAGCCCGTGATCCAGCGCAGCCGGTCGGAGGATGGCGGGATATATTCGCCCTGATGCTCGTCGGCTCGCGGGATGACGAACCCATCGACGCCCGCTTCGCGGAGCGCCGCGCGCAGGCGCTCGACCCGCGAAGCCGTTTGCGAAGCGTCGGACCTGTCGTCGAAATCCTGGAACATGGGCGTTTGTCCTCGAACGGGCGGGCTTCCTGTCGGCGTGGGTGCCCCACGCCCTGTCGCCCCGTGTGTTCCAAATCCGCAGGCTCCGCTCAAGCGAAAAGAGCGCAGATGGAGGTGCGAGCGAGGCGCTTGCTCAAAGCGGGGCGCTTGCGAGAGCGAGGTGCTTGTCGGGGCAAGACGCTTGCGCGCTCACGCCAAGCTGGCTATGTTCATACTTACGTTTACGCAAACGTCAAATATCGCCATATCCGGGGAGGAGAATTGCGATGCCGGTCTATCACGCGCCCGTGGCCGATACGCTGTTCGTCATGAACGATGTCTTGGGGTTGGAGCGCTACAACAATCTGCCGGCCTTCGCGGAGGTCTCCCCCGATGTGCTGGAGGCGGTGCTGGGTGAGGCCGGGCGCTTTGCCGAGGACGTGTTCTTTCCCTTGAACCAGTCGGGCGACCGCGAGGGCTGCCACCGCGCGGAGGACGGCTCCGTCACCACGCCCAAGGGCTACCGCGAGGCCTATGCGCGCTTTCGCGAAGCGGGCTGGGGCGGGCTTTCGGCGGAAGCGGCCTATGGCGGACAGGGCCTGCCGCATACGCTGGCGGCCGCCGTCAACGAGTTTCTCTCGTCGGCCAACATGGCCTTCGCCATGTATCCCGGCCTGACGCGTGGCGCCATCGCCGCGCTCCAGCTGCATGGCACGGACGAACAGAAGCAGCTCTACCTGCCCAAGATGGTGGACGGCATCTGGACTGGGACGATGAACCTGACGGAGCCCCATTGCGGCACCGATCTGGGGCTTCTGCGCACCAAGGCCGTGCCGGAGGGTGACGGATCCTATCGCATCACCGGGCAGAAGATCTTCATCTCGGCCGGCGAGCATGATCTCTCCGACAATATCATCCATCTCGTGCTCGCCCGCATCGAGGGCTCGCCCGAAGGCGTGAAGGGCATTTCGCTGTTCGTCGTGCCGAAGTTCCTGCCGGATGCTTCGGGCGAGGCCGGCGCGCGCAACTCTCTCTCCTGCGGCTCGATCGAGGAGAAGATGGGCATTCACGCCAATGCCACCTGCGTCATGAACTATGACGGAGCGACGGGCTGGCTCGTCGGCGAGGCCGACAAGGGCCTGCGCGCCATGTTCACGATGATGAACGAGGCGCGGCTCGGCGTCGGCGTGCAGGGTCTCGCCATCTCCGAAATCGCCTATCAGAACGCGGTCGCCTATGCCCGCGAGCGCATCCAGGGCCGCTCGCTGTCCGGCACCAAGGCGCCCGACAAAAAAGCCGATCCGATCATCGTGCATCCCGATGTCAGGCGGATGCTCATGACCATCCGCGCGATCAACGAGGCCGGCCGCGCGCTGATCCTCTGGACCGCCCTGAAAGGCGATCTGTTCCACCTCTCGGACAATGCCAAGGAGCGCGAGGCGGCCGACGACTGGATGGGCCTGATGACGCCTGTCATCAAGGGCGTTCTCACCGACAAGGGCTTCGACAACACGGTGATGGCGCAGCAGGTCTTCGGCGGCCATGGCTATATCGCCGAATGGGGCATGGAGCAGTATGTGCGCGACGCGCGCATCGCCCAGATCTACGAGGGCGCCAACGGCATCCAGGCGCTCGACCTCGTCGGCCGCAAGCTGGCTTTGAACAATGGCCGCGCCATCCAGGCTTTCTTCGCCGAGGTCGGGGCCTTCTGCGAGGCGCACCGCGCCGACGAGCGCATGGCGCCTTTCACCAAGGGCCTCAAGAAAGGGCTGAACGATCTGCAGGCGGCCACGCTCTGGCTCATGGGCAATGCCATGACCAAGCCCGACAATGCGGGCGCAGCCTCGACTGACTATATGCATCTCTTCGGGCTCGTGGCCCTCGGCTACATGTGGGGCCAGATGGCCAAGGCCGCGAACAACAAACTCGCCGGCGGAGAGACGAGCGACACGGCTTTTCTCGAGGCCAAGCTTGCGACGGGCCGCTTCTTCATGGACCGTATCATGCCGGAATCGGCCGCCCATCTTGCCCGCATCTCTTCGGGCTCGACCTCGACCATGGCGCTCGACGCCGCCAGCTTCTGAACCATCTTCCGCGATCGGAAAGAGCCCGACATGTCTGAAGCCTATATCTACGATCATGTTCGCACGCCGCGCGGCCGGGGCAAGAAAGACGGCTCGCTGCACGAGGTGCCGGCCGTGCGCCTTGCCGCCCGCGTTCTGGAGTCGCTGCGCGATCGCAACGGGCTCGACACGGCCAAGGTGGACGACATCATCTTCGGCTGCGTCGATCCGGTGGGCGAAGCCGGCTCGGTGATCCCCAAGGCCGCCGCCTTCGAGGCGGGCTATGATTTCGCCGCGCCCGGCATGCAGATTTCGCGCTTCTGCGCCTCGGGTCTCGACGCGGTCAATTTCGGCGCGTCCAAGATCGCCTTCGGTTCGGACGACATCGTGATCGCGGGCGGCGTCGAGTCCATGTCGCGCGTCGGCATGGGCATGTCGGGCGGCGCCTGGATCATGGACCCGTCCGTCGGCATCCCCGCCTATTTCATGCCGCAGGGCATCTCGGCCGATCTGATCGCCACCAAATACGGCTTCAGCCGGGACGACGTGGATGCCTATGCCGTGGAATCGCAGCGCCGCGCGGCGCAAGCCTGGGCCGATGGGCGCTTCGCCAAGTCCGTCATCCCCGTGCGCGATCAGAACGGACTCGTGATCCTCGATCGCGACGAGCATATGCGCCCGTCCACCGACATGCAGTCGCTGGGCAGCCTCAACGCCTCCTTCGCCGCGCATGGCGAAATGGGCGGGTATGACGCGGTCGCCATTCAGGCCCATCCCGAACTCGAAAGCGTCGATCATGTCCACCATGCCGGCAATTCGTCGGGCATCGTGGACGGGGCGGGCGCGGTGCTTCTGGGCTCCAAACGCGCGGGCGAAACGCTTGGGCTGAAGCCCCGCGCGCGCATCCGCACCTTCGCCAATATCGGCTCCGACCCCGCCTTGATGCTGACCGGGCCGGTGGACGTGACGAAGAAGCTCCTAGAGCGCTCCGGCATGGCGCTCTCCGACATCGATCTGTTCGAGTTGAACGAGGCCTTCGCGGCGGTCGTTCTGCGCTATTGCCAGGCCTTCGAGATCGATCCGGCAATCATGAACGTGAATGGCGGGGCCATCGCCATGGGTCATCCGCTCGGCGCGACGGGCGCGATGATTCTGGGCACGGTGCTGGACGAGCTGGAGCGTCAGGACAAGCAGACCGCGCTCGTCACGCTCTGCATCGGCGCGGGCATGGGCACGGCCACCGTCATCGAGCGCGTGTGAGGCAAGGAGGCCATGGGCTCCCCTCGCCTTCCACCGACAGGCAAGTTCTCAGCAGACCTGCACGCCGAGTTGTGCGGCCATGTCATGGGCGCTGCGCAGGTTGAGCTGGGGCAGCGCTTCAAAGGCGGGGCGGGCGAAGTAATAGCCCTGGAAGAGATGGATGCCGGCCGTCTGGAGAATGGTGAACTCGGCCTCCGTCTCCACGCCCTCGGCCAGAACCTCGATGTCAAGGGCGCGCGCGGCAGCGGCGATGGTGGCCACGACCACCTGCCGGGGGTAGCTCGTATCGATGCCGCGCAGAAGCTTCATGTCGAGCTTGATCAGGTCCGGCTGGAAATCGACCAGAAGCCCGAGCCCTGCATAGCCGGCGCCGAAATCGTCCAGCGCGGTCACGAAGCCCTGCCGGCGATATTCGGCGAGGATGCGCTGGAGATGGCCGGTATCGACGATCTCCTCGCTCTCGGTGAACTCGAACATCAGCGCGTTCAGCGGGAAGGCGTGGCGATGGGCGGCCAGAAGCGTGGCGCGCAGGCAGGCAGCGGGCTCGTAGACAGCATTGGGCAGGAAGTTGATCGACAGGCGAAGGTTCTCGCCTCGAGGAAACAAGCGGGCCGCCAGTTCGATCGCCTTGGTACGGCAGAGTTGGTCGAAGCGATATTTCTGTGTGTCGTTGACCTGGGACAGGATGCTGTAGGCTCCCTCGCCCGCAAGGCCCCGGATCAGCGCCTCATAGCCCCAGACGCGCGACTCGCGCACGTCGAAGATCGGTTGAAAAGCCATCGAGAAGTCGAAGTCCAGCGCTTCGCCCGAACGGCATCCCTCGCATCCGCCGCTCATTCGACGTCCCTTTACTGCTCGCTTCACGGCGACAACTTAACTGTCGGCCTCTTAGCAAAGTCTGAAGTTGTGCCGGCTTGCGCTTAGCCGGCCCCCAAAATTAAATCACCGTTTGTCTTGAATCATCCTTTTCGGGAAGCTGGTATGACCTACAAGAACTTCTCCCTCGGCCCGAACGAAGACGGTCTCGTCACCGTCACCTGGGACATGCCGGATCGCTCGATGAACGTCTTCACCGAAGAGGTGTTGGGCGAGATCGAGGCCATGGCGGACGCCTTCGCCAGTGATGAAAGCGTGAAGGGCGTCGTCCTCACCTCCGGCAAGGCGGGCTCCTTCACCGGTGGCGCCGATCTCAAGATGCTGCGCGGCATGTTCGATACGTTCGAGGCCAAGCGTGCCGAAGATAAGCAGGCCGCCGTCGCGGAACTCTTCCAGCGCTGCGGCGAGATGGGGCGCATCTGGCGCAAGCTGGAAACCTCCGGCAAGCCCTATGTCGCGGCGATCAACGGCACCTGCATGGGCGGCGGCTTCGAACTGGCCCTCGCCTGCCATGGCCGCGTCGCCGCCGACAGCGCCAAGATGGGCCTGCCGGAAGTCAAGGTCGGCATCTTCCCCGGTGCCGGCGGCACGCAGCGCGTGCCTCGCCTCACCGACACCCAGTCTGCCCTCCAGATGCTGCTCAAGGGCGAAACGCTATCGGCCGCCAAGGCCAAGTCGATGAAGCTGATCGACGAGGTCGTGCCGGCCGATCAGCTGGTCGAAAAGGCCAAGGAGATGCTGCGCGCCGGGCTGAAGCCGGTGAAGGCGTGGGACGAGAAGGGCTTCAAGCTGCCCTCCGGCGCCGTCTACTCTCCAGCGGGCGCACAGGTCTGGCCGGCCGTCGCATCGCTCTATCGCAAAGAAACCGCCGACAATTACCCCGGCGCGCGCGCCATCGTGAAATGCGTCTATGAAGGCCTGCTCCTGCCTATCGATCAGGCGCTCAAGGTCGAGCAGCGCTATTTCGCGGAAGTGCTCCAGACCACCGAAGCGGCGATGATGATCCGCTCGCTCTTCGTCTCCATGCAGGCGCTGAACAAGGGCGCGCGTCGCCCGGCCGGCGTGCCCGATCGCACGCCCCAGCGCGTCGGCATTCTGGGCGCCGGCTTCATGGGCGCGGGCATCGCCTATGTCGCGGCGAAAGCCGGGCTCGATGTGGTGCTGATCGACAGGGATCAGGCCGCCGCCGACAAGGGCAAGGCCCATTCCGCCTCGCTGATGGACGGCCTCGTCAAGAAGGGCCGCGCCAAGCCGGCCGAGGCCGAAGCGGTTCTCTCGCGCATCAACGCAACGCCCGACTATGCGGCGCTGGCGGACGCCGATCTCGTGATCGAAGCGGTGTTCGAGGATCGCGCGGTCAAGGGCGAGGTGACGCGCAAGGCCGCCGAGGCCATGAAACCCGACGCGATCTTCGCCTCCAACACCTCCACCCTGCCCATCACCAGCCTCGCCGACGCCTTCCCTGAGGCGACACGTTTCATCGGCATCCATTTCTTCTCGCCGGTCGACAAGATGATGCTGACCGAGATCATTCTCGGCAAGGAAACGGGCGACGAGGCCCTGGCGACGGCGCTCGACTTCGTGCGCGCCATCAAGAAGACTCCCATCGTCGTCAACGACACGCGCGGCTTCTTCGCCAATCGCTGCGTCCTGCGCTACATGACGGAAGCCTACGACATGCTGGTGGAAGGCGTGCCGCCGGCCATGATCGAGAATGCCGCGAAATTCGCCGGGATGCCGGTCGGCCCGCTGGCGCTGAACGACGAGACCGCCGTCGATCTCAGCCATCGCATCATGAAGGCGACCATGCGCGACGAGGGCGAAGATGCCATCGACCCGCGCCATTTCCAGCTGATCGACGCGATGGTGACCGAAGACGGCCGCCTCGGCCGCAAGGCGGGCAAGGGCTTCTACGACTACCCGGAAAAGCCCGCCAAGAAGCATCTCTGGGCCGGACTGAAAGAGAAGTTCCCGCAGCAGGCCCCGGATGCGGTGGACTTCGCCGAACTCAAGCAGCGCTTCCTCGTGACCATGGCGCTGGAAGCGGCCCGCACCATGGAAGAAGGCGTCGTGACCGACCCGCGCGAAGCCGATGTCGGCTCGATTCTGGGCTTCGGCTACGCGCCTTACACGGGCGGCACCATCTCCTATATCGACGGGATGGGCGTGAAGGCCTTCGTGGCGCTGTGCGAGAAGCTCGAAGCCAAGCATGGCGAGCGCTTCCGCCCGACGCCGCTTCTGCGGGAGATGGCCGAGCGAGGCGAAAGCTTCTATTCCCGCTTCGGCGGCGAGGCTCAGGCCGCCTGATCCACCAGAAAAGGGCGGCTCGCATCGGGCCGCCCCATTCCTTATCGAAACAGGCGGGAAATCATCCCGCGCGCTTTTCGCGCGCGAGGCTGCGGCCGATCGTATCGGCCACCCGCGCACCGCGCGCACCGAGCGGCTTTTCGGGTTCGTCCGTCGTGTCGATCGCGGTCTGATGTTCCATCTCGGCGTTGATCTCCGCGCCGATGATGAAGATGGTCGAAGACAGCCAGACCCACATCATGAAGCCGACCACCGCGCCGAGGGAGCCATAGGTCGCGCCGTAATTGGCGAAGTTCTGAAGATACCAGGAGAAGCCCATGGAGGCGGCCAGCCAGATGGCGGCGGTGAGCGTCGCACCGAAGAAGACCCATTTCCAGCGCGCCCGCGCCCGGCTCGGCCCATAGCGATAGACCATGCTGATGCCGCCGACCGCGAGGGCAAAGACGATCGGCCAGCGCGCGGCGGCCACGAGTTCGTCGGTCAAGCTTTCCGCGCCGATTAGGTTCATGATGATCGGCACCACGCCGACCGAGACGAACATGACGATGCCGATGAAGACCGCGCCCATGGTGAACAGAAAGGCGACCGCATTGAGCTTCAGGAAGGAGCGCATTTCCTGCTCGCCATAGGCGACGTTCATCGCCTCGAACAGAGTCTTCACGCCATTGTTGGCGCTCCACAGCGAGAACAGAAGGCCCGAAACGAAGCCGATCGAGAGCGAGGCGGGATCGCGCGTCACGAGATATTCGAGCTGCGAGGTGAGGATTTCGGTGCCCGCGCGCGGCAGGAACTGGCCGATATAGGCGATATGATCGGCAATGGTCTTGGGATCCGCCACGATGCCGTAGAAGGACACGAAGACAGCCAGCGCGGGAAACAGCGCGAGCAGGAGATAGAAGGTCGCGCCCGCCGCGATCAGCATCACCCGATCCTCGAAGAACGAGTACCAGAGCCGCCAGGAAATGTCCTTCCAGCCCTTCCAGGGAATGCCGAGCGGTCCGCTCGCGTCGCGCCCGCGCCCCGGCTCGCTGGCGCGGTGGCGTGTTTCCTCGCTTGTGTTGGGTGCAAAGCGCAAACCCGGCGCAGGCATTGTCGTCTCCCCGAAGCGCGGGCCTGACTTGCACCCGCCAACTCCCTAAAATGCCACATTTCGCCGGGCGGTTCCCGACAAGCCTGTGGGAAACTCGTGTCCGATGGATTGCGACGATCCGCGCGCAAAGCGCGTGGAAAAGCCCGCATACCATCACTTCTAGGTCTCGACACGCTCCACCGCGCCCCGTAAAGAAGGGAAATCTCAAGGATAATATTCCTTGCTTCCTTTCTCCAGCCGCACCGACCTTCGGGACGATCCGCATGTTTTCCCACGAGCGCATCTGGACGGCGATCGACCTTCTGGCCGCCAAGTACAAGCTGACCGCCTCGGGCCTCGCCCGCAAGGCCGGGCTCGACCCCACGACTTTCAACCGCTCCAAGCGCTTTGCCAGCGACGGACGGCCGCGCTGGCCCTCGACGGAATCGATCTCGAAGATCATCGAGGCGACGGGCGTATCCTTTTCCGAGTTCTCGGCCTTTCTCGGCAGCGGCCTGTCGCCCGCGAGCGTGCCGGTGCGCGCGCCGCTGTCGGTTCCGCTGCTCGGCTTTGCGGAAGCGGGCGTCGGCGGCTTCTTCGACGATGCGGGCTTTCCGGTCGGCCAAGGCTGGGACGAGATCGAACTGCCGGGCCAGGACGGAACGCTCTACGCGCTGGAAGTGTCGGGCCAGTCGATGATGCCGCTCTACCGGGAGGGCGATGTGGTGATTGTCTCGCCCACCGCCTCCGTTCGCCGGGGCGACCGCGTCGTCGCCAAGACGCGGGATGGCGAAGTCATGGTCAAGATCCTGCAAAGGCGCACGGCCAAGACGGTGGAACTCGCCTCCGTGAACCCGGACTTCCCCGACCGTCAGTTCGCCGCCGCCGACATCGAATGGATCGCGCGCATTCTCTGGGCCAGCCAGTAAGCGGGACCTTGCTTATTCCAAACGGGTGAAGGCACGCTAATTGAGGTCTTCGGCAAACCGGGGAATGGCCATGCAATCCTTTCGAATCGCGCTGGGGCTTTGCGCGCTTCTTCTGGCTTGGGTGCTGCTTCTGCCCAACCATGCGCTGGGTCCGGTGAAACGGCGGGAGGACATCGCGGACATTCGGCCCGTCGCGCCCGTAACGAAGATCAGCGAGACGACGTCAGCCCACGAAGGCACGCCTGAAAGCATAGTCGGCCCGGTCCGAACGATCGGCCCCGTCGCGGTCGAACTGTCCGGCCCGCTCCAGCGCCTGCCGGCGGTCACATCCGGCGCGGCCGAGCCCGTGGTTGCCGAGGTGCCGGCAGCGGCTTCCGCGCCAGATGCGGTGGCGGAGGGAGAAACCGCAGCCGCCGAAGCCGGCGCTACGCCGGTTGCCGAGCAGAAAGCCGAAGCCGACACGGAGGGAACGCGTCGCTACCCCTTCCCCATCGCGATCGACAGCGGCACGATCCGCTCCGGCGAAAACACGATCCATATTGCCGGGGTCGAGCCCATCGCGCCGGACGCGCGCTGCGCCGACGGACCGCGATCATGGCCCTGCGGCGTCCGGGCTCGCACGGAGTTCCGTGCCTGGCTGCGGGGTCGCACGCTCTCCTGCGACCCCGCCGAGGCCACATCTCCCGAGGCTCCCACCGCCTGCCGGCTGGGAGAAGAGGATGTGGGCGAATGGCTGGTGCGCAATGGCTGGGCGAATGCCGAGCCTGGCAGCCGCTATGCCACCAGCGCCGATCAGGCGCGCAAGGCGGGTCGCGGCATCTGGCAGTTCGAGATCACGCAGCAGGGCGCCTTGCAGTAACCGGCGCGCGCCCAAGCGACCGCGCCGGCAACCCCCTTCAGGCGAGCGGCTGAAGCCGGCCTTCCAGCGCCTCGCGGATCAGCTTGCGCGTTTCCTCAATGCCGTACAGCGCGACGAAGGAGCCGAAGCGCGGCCCGCGCTCCTGGCCGATCAGGATCTGATAGAGCGCCGAGAACCATTCGAGCGAAACGCCGGGGCCGCCGTCGGGGCCTTTCTTCTTGGCGTCCTGATAGCGCTCGATGGGGCGAGCGACGTCGAGCACCGCGTCCTGGATCGCGCCGGCATCGGCGTCGGGCGCCAGCGCCGCCAGCTTCTGCTCCAGCGTTTCGAGAGCGGCGCGCTCCACCCCATCCGGTGCGCGGAAGCGCTTGGTCGGCCGCACGAAATCCTCGAAATAGCGCAGCGCATAGGTCACGAGCCGGTCGAGCTCAGGGTCGGTCTCGGCGGTGACGCCCGGCGCATAGCGCGAGATGAAGCCCCAAAGGGTCTTCGCGTCCGATGCGTTGGAGGCCGAGACGAGGTTCAGAAGCAGCGCGAAGGGCACCGCGATCCCCTTCACCGGAGGCTCGCCCGCGTGAATATGGAAGACCGGGTTCTGAAGGCGGGACTTCGCGTCCTGCCGATCGAAGGCGCTGGCGAAGGCGTAGTAATCCTCCACCGCCTTCGGGATCACGTCGAAATGCAGGCGCTTGGCCGCGCGCGGCTTGTTGAACATGTAGAGCCCAAGGCTCTCAGGCGAAGCATAGGTCAGCCATTCCTCGATCGACAGGCCATTGCCCTTGGACTTGGAAATCTTGGCGCCTTCGGCGTCGAGGAAGAGTTCGTAGACGAAATGCTCAGGCGCTTCGCCGCCCAGGATTTCGCAGATCTTGTCATAGACGCCGGCATTGGTCTGGTGATCCTTGCCGAACATCTCGAAATCGACGCCGAGCGCGGCCCAGCGCATGCCGAAATCCGGCTTCCACTGAAGCTTCACCGCGCCGCCGGTCACCGGCAGGGTCGTCTCGCTGCCATCCTCGTCGAGGAAGGTGACGGTGCCCGCCTTGGCATCGACATGCTTCATCGGCACATAGAGCACCCGGCCGGTCTTGGGCGAGATCGGAAGGAACGGGCTGTAGGTCGCCTGACGCTCAGTCCCGAGCGTCGGCAGCATCACGCCCATGATGTCCTCATAGCGCTCGGCCGCGCGCAGCAGGACCTCATCGAAACGGCCCGAACGATAGTAATCCGTCGCGCTCGCGAACTCGTATTCGAAGCCGAACGTATCGAGAAAGCGGCGGAGCATGGCATTGTTGTGCTCGGCAAAGCTTTCGCCCTCGCCCCCGAACGGGTTCGGCACGTCGGTCAGCGGCTTCTGGAGATAGGGCTCCAGCGCGGCGCGGTCGGGCACGTTTTCCGGGATCTTGCGCATCCCGTCCATGTCGTCGGAGAAGCAGATGAGGCGCGTCGGCACCGCGTCGTCGGTCAGGACGCGGAAGGCGTTGCGCACCATGGTCGTGCGCGCCACTTCGCCGAACGTGCCGATATGAGGCAGACCCGAGGGACCGTAGCCCGTCTCGAACAGGGCCTCCGTCTTGCCCGTGCGCTCCAGGCGCTTCACGATCTTGCGCGCTTCCTCGAAGGGCCAGGCATTGGAGGTCAGGCCCTCCGTACGAATCGTGGCGTCGTGGAAGACGGAAGGCCGCGCGGCGTCGGACATTCGCTCAAGTTCCTTGGGGCTGGTGGGCGGCGCGTCCCGCGCGCCCGGCGTCTCGTGAGGTTCGGTCTATGGGGTGGCCGGGCGCTTCGTCAACAAAGAGGCATCAGAAGGCGCTGATCGGGAAGTAGCGCAGCAGGAGTTCGGACAGGCCGCCCTCCCTTACGATGCGCCCGATGGCATAGTCGAAGGCCGCGGCCAGTTGAGGGTCGTCGGCGCGCACGGCGATCGCCAGACCTTCGCCCAGAAACCGATCGGACAGATAGGGGCCACCCAGAAATTCGCAGCACCCCGCCGCGGCTTCGCTGCCGAGCCAGAAGGACAACGCCACGCCGTCTCCGAACAGTGCCTTCACGCGGCCCGCACGCAGAGCCTCCTGCGCCTTCTCCGCCGATTCGAACGGGACGGCGCGGGCCTTCGGGAAGAAGGATTGCAGCATAGCCGCATGAGCGCCGTTCGCCACGACGCCGACCTCCACATCCGGCAATCCGAGAGCCAGGGGGCCGCCGAGGTCCGAGCCCTTGGGAACCGCAAGCCGCGCAGGGTAGCGGAAGAAGGGCTGAGTGAAGGCGAAGCGCGCGCGATTGTCGGCCGTGATGGCGAGGCCGGCGATCACCGCGTCTCCCTCCCCCGATTCCAGCGCGCCGGCCAGATCGGCAAAGGGACGCGCCTCGATCTGGCAGATCGCGGTGACGTTCAGTTCCTCACAGATGGCGCGGGCGAGATCGACATGGAAGCCGGCGAGTTGCCCTCGGCCATCCAGGAAGTTGAACGGGGGATAATCGACCGAGGTGAGGAATCGGATGCGCGTGCGGGCGGAGAGATCGGGCTCAGGCGCGCGCTGCGCCTGGTCGTGGAAGTTCGGCGTCTGCACGACTTGCGCCCATACCGGCGTTGCCATGCCAAAAGATGCAACCAGAAGAACGCATAGCCGGCGCAGAAAAGCGGGCACTCTCCCGCAGGTTGGTTTCCTCGCGCGCATCATTGCGAAACCATGGGATGGTGTCCTTGTGGGGTTGGCGCGTGTCGGTTGTAGGGTCCGTGGATCGGGATCGTATCGAGTTCCAGATGCGCCGACCCTTCTTCTATGGCGCATCCGGGGGCCTCGGCAAGCCGCGTGGTGTGATCCTCGACGAGGCGGGAGAGGACGCCTCGCAGCAGGATCTCCAGAGGCAGCTGCTCGCTGCATTCCTCGCTCACGCCGGAATCGACGCCCCAACCTTCGAGGCCGCCGCCCTCGCCGCGCGCCGGGTCGGATCAAGCATCGAGGAAGAGCTCGTCGCCCGCCGCACTCTGACGGCGGCGCAACTCGCCGAAGCGCTGTCGCGCACACTCGGCATTCCGGTGGAGCCGATTGAGCCCGGCGTTACCGTGCTACGCGACGCGCATGGCGCATGGCTCAGCGGACCACGCCATCTTAAAGGCTGCGGCTCGGGCTTCGAAGCGCGCTTCCACATCTGCCCAGCTTTGGACGGGCTTGGCTCCCTGGCCCGCAGCATCGCTGCGCTGGGGGCCGACCGCGCGCGGCTGCGCATTACGACGCGCAGCGACATGGCGCGAGCGCGGGCCGAGTTCACGCAGAAGGAGCGATCCGACCGCGCCCGTCTCAGCCTCTCGGCCGACCAGCGCCGCCTGTCCGCGCGGGAGGTGATGACAGGCGCGCAGGCGGCAGTCCTGACGCTTCTCCTCATAGGCTTTGGTCTCGCCTGGGCCACTCTCCCTTGGTTCTGGTTCGGCACGCATCTTCTGTGCAGCCTCTGCGCGCTGGTGCTGACGACCTTCCGCATCGCCGTTCTGTCCGAGACGCTGCCGCTGGACATGCGAAGCGAGGAGCGTGCCGCGCCGGTGGCTCCGCGCCTGTCGCAGGACGAGACCCTGCCGCTCTATTCGGTGCTGGTCGCGCTGCACCGGGAGGCCGCCATGGCACCGTCCGTCGTGCGCGCCATGGCCGCCCTCGACTGGCCGCGCTCGCGTCTGGAAGTGTTCTTCGTCTGCGAGGCGTCGGACCCCGAGACGGTTCACGCCGTCGAGCGCGCCATCGAGAACGAACCGAATTTCTTCGTGATCGCGACGCCGCGCAGCGATCCCCTGACCAAACCCAAGGCGCTGAACTTCACCCTCCCCCTCGCGCAGGGAGAATTCCTCGTGCTTTACGACGCCGAGGATCGCCCCGCGCCCCAGCAGCTGCGCGCTGCCTTCGAGAGCTTTCGCCGAAGCTCCGATGATCTCGCCTGTCTCCAGGCGCCGCTTTCGATCCGCAATGCGGGAGAAGGCTGGTTCGAGACCTTGTTTGCCATGGAATACGACGTCCTGTTCAAGGCGACGCTGCCTTGGCTGGCCGCCCACGATCTGCCGCTGCCGCTCGGCGGCACGTCCAACCATTTCCGGCGCGAGGTTCTTCTGGAACTCGGCGGTTGGGACAGTCACAATGTCGCGGAAGACGCCGATCTCGGCATCAGGCTCGCCCGCGCGGGCTATCGCACCGGCATCATCCATGCGCCGACTTCGGAGTCCGCGACCTCCTGCTGGCGCGACTGGCGCAACCAGCGCACCCGCTGGATCAAGGGCTGGATCCAGACGTGGCTGGTCCATATGCGCGAGCCCCGCCGTCTGCTGCGCGAGATCGGCTGGCGCAATCTCCTGGCCTTCCAGCTCGTGTTCGGCGGCATGATCGCCTCGAGCCTTCTGCATCTCGTCTTCGGGTTGCACCTGACGAGCGCGGTCGTCACCGTCGCCATGGGCGGGGATTTTCCCCTCAGCTTCGGCACGCTGGTGTTTCTGGACGTCAGCAACCTGCTTCTGGCCTATGCCGCCTTCGGTGCCCTTGCCCATCGCGTCACGCCCCGCGCGCAGCGCCATCATCTCTCGCAGCTCTGGTCGCTCTGGTTCTACTGGGCGATGGTGAGCTTTGCCGGGATGCGGGCCATCGTGCAGCTCGTGCGAGCGCCCCATCGCTGGGAGAAGACGCCGCACCAGCCTTTTTCGATGCAGGGTAAGACCGAACCGGGTCCGGTCATACCGCATATCCTCGACAACCCGTCTCAGTCGGCGTCGACCACTTCGGCGTGAGGCCGATCGTCGCCGCGCGCGACCTCCTCGTGCCAAGCGCCTTCGCGGTCCTGATAGACGATGCCTTCCGTTTCGCCCGCCAGTTCCTGACGCGCAGAAGCGTCGCGCGCGGCGGCCAGCGCAGCGTCATGCGAGCGGAACGTTTCCGAGAATACATCGCCCACCTTGTAGGCCCAGCCGCCATCGTGCTCGACCACTTCATAGCGAATGTTTGACATCAGGCCTTCTCCTTCCATCGTCGAGCCAGCGAGCGGTGGATGCGTCCACGCGGCAAAGGGCCCATCACCTGTTGGAAGGAAAGTTGGGACAGCCCGTCGAGAAAGCCAGCCTGCCGGCATTGAATGGGCGTTCAACAGATGGCCAGCGAATGGGTCCAAAGGCCATAGATCGGCGCTCGGCGTGAAGCGCGCTGATCCATGCGAATGTTGATTCACGCGCGATCGTTTGCAAAACGGCAGAACCTATCCTTATATAAGAGACCTCAAGCGCATCTCGATGCGCCGAGTCTTTTTCACAAAGACGGCAACGCCTTAGATGGGCGCCTTTGGCGTCATCCGTCGCGCTTCCCATTTTGGAGCACGACCCGGCAGCCTGTTTCATGTCACCCCGATCGGAGCGCGGCCAACATTATAATGGTCCGCCTTCCAGCTTCGGACAGTTAGAATATGCGTTCATTGAGCGTTAGAAGATCAGGACTGCCACATATGAAAGACCGCAAGCAGATCGGCGCCCTCGCCTATTCGAACGATGCTGAATCCGGCCTGCGCGTTCTTCTGGTCACCTCGCGCGAGACCGGCCGCTGGGTCATTCCCAAGGGCTGGCCGATGAAGTCGAAGCTGCCCCATCAGGCCGCCGCGCAGGAGGCTTTCGAAGAAGCCGGCGTGGAAGGCCATATCGCCAAAAAGGCAGCTGGCACCTATCGCTACCCCAAGACCCTGCGCAATGGCGACGTCGTGTCCTGCCGCGTGAAGGTCTATCCCATGGAGGTGAGCAAGCTCGCCTCGCGCTGGCCCGAGGCGCAAGAGCGTCGGCGGCAATGGTTCAGCACGGAAGACGCGGCCGCCGCCGTGGTGGAGCCCGAACTGGCTCGGCTTCTGCGCTCCATGACGGACCTGATCCGCCCCGCCCAACCCGGCGCACTGGCTGCCAAGGCGTCATAAGGACGGCGCCCCCGCGATCCGCTCCGGGCGGGTCGCGATTTCGAACGTTTCGCCCCGCACCACCACCACGAGCGTCAGCCCGGCCTCCGTCGCGCTTTGCAGGGCCAGCTCGGTCGGCGCCGAAACGGCGGCCAGAAGCTCGCATCGCATCGCGACGGCCTTCTGAATCAGCTCGAGCGAGACGCGGCTGGTCATGACGAGAAAGCCGTCATCGGAGCGCCGCCCTTCGAGGGCGAGCCAACCGGCCACCTTGTCCAAGGCGTTGTGACGCCCGACATCCTCGCGCACCACCTGAACCTCGCCCTCCGCATTGGCGAAGGCCGCTGCGTGAACGGCACGGGTGCGCGCGCCCAGTACCTGCCCCGCGCTCATCTGCGCCATGGCGCGCACGATCGCGGCAGGCTCGATCCGCAATCGGTCGGCCAAGGGGACAAGCCCGGGTCGGGCCTGCTCCAGACTTTCCGCACCGCACAGGCCGCAGCCGACCGGCCCCGTCATCAGGCGGCGGCGCGCGACATAGCGGACCGCAAGCGCCGGCGCCAGCCAGAGCCGGCAATCGTAGCCGCCCTCGACAGGTTCGATGTCGAGGCTTTCGACATCTTCTATGCGTGAGATGATCCGCTCGTTCAGCGCCAGTCCGAACGCGAACTCGCGAAGATCGGCCGGCGTCGCCATCATCACTGCATGGGTCGAGCCATTCACCGAGATCGCCACCGCGCTCTCGGCGGGGACCGCACGCTCCATGGGCACGAAGCCCCCATCCCGCCACGCCAGCAGGGAAATGGTTCGGAAACTTTCGGCCAAGATCAAACCTCCAGCGGTAAGAGACAGTGCAGGAGAACAAGCTCGTCTTCACGAGTTCGTTATCATAACAGGGGCTCGCCTTTGCGTGAGCGAAGTTATGCCCGTGCCCGTCCCGTCAGATCAACGTCATAACAGCTTGGTGGCAAAGCCGACGTCACGCGGGGCTGGCAAATTTGTCATCGACTTTCACGCAGAACTGAACGAAGACCCATGTAGATTCTTCCCAAACCATAAGCAGGTCTCGTGAGCGACTTTCTCTCCGCCGAACTGGCAGCACTTCTTCAGGTGCTCTTCATCGACATCGTGCTGGCGGGCGACAATGCCGTCGTGGTTGGCCTTGCGGCAGCGGGCGTCGATCCCGCCATCCGCAGGAAGGTGATCTTCCTCGGCATCGCCGGCGCGGTGGTCCTGCGCATTCTTTTCGCGCTGGTCGCCGTGCAGCTTCTGGCGATCATCGGCCTGACGCTGGCCGGCGGCATCCTCTTGCTCTGGGTCTGCTGGAAGATGTTCCGCGAAATCCGCGAGAGCGCGAGTGCGGAAGACGAGGCCAATGCGATCGCGGAAGCGGGCAAGACGCACAAGACCTTCGGTCAGGCCCTGTTCCAGATCATCATCGCCGACGTTTCCATGTCGCTCGACAATGTTCTGGCGGTCGCCGGCGCGGCGCGCGACCATCTGACCGTTCTGGTGATCGGCCTTCTGATTTCTGTCGTGCTCATGGGCGCGGCCGCCACATTGATCGCCAATCTTCTCCATAAGTACCGCTGGATCGCCTGGATCGGCCTGGCCGTCATCTTCTTCGTGGCGCTCCGCATGATCTACCACGGCTGGGAAGACGTCGCCTGCCATGTCCAATCGCTGTCGAGCTTCTGCTCCCATCTTCCTGTTGAAGGAACCACACCTTGACCACAGAGCTGACCCAGCTCGGCCGAGACACGCGCCCCGCCGCCAGCCCCGAAGAGGCCGTTCTCGAAACGGTGCCCTTCGCGAGGCGGACCGACCCGGCCGCCGTCGTGCGTTTCACCTGCCCTGAATTCACCTCGCTGTGCCCGGTGACGGGCCAGCCGGATTTCGCGCATATCGTGATCGACTATGTTCCCGATGCGCGACTGGTGGAATCCAAGTCGCTGAAGCTGTTTCTCACCAGCTTCCGCAACCACGGCGCCTTCCACGAGGACTGCACGGTCATGATCGGGCAGCGCATCGTGGAAGCGACCCAGCCGCTCTGGCTTCGAATCGGCGGCTATTGGTATCCGCGCGGCGGCATCCCGATCGACGTGTTCTGGCAGACGGGCGCTCCGCCCGTCGGCATTTTCCTGCCCGACCAAGGCGCGCCAAGCTATCGGGGTCGCGGATAGCGGCCCTGTCGCTGTCACGAAGTATCGAACACACCGTTCCGGTTGATCGCGCCCCCGCCTCGGCTTAATGCCGAGGCAACAGGAGGATGTCGCCATGCAGCTGGATCGAATCGAAGACGCCATCAAGGCCATCGCGGCGGGCGAACTCGTCGTGGTGGTCGATGACACGGATCGCGAGAACGAAGGCGATCTGATCATGGCGGCCGCCAAGGCGACGCCCGAGAAGATGGCCTTCATGATCCGCCACACGAGCGGCATTCTCTGCGTTCCCATGACCGGCGAGCGAGCGGCCCAGCTCAACCTGCCGCCGATGGTCGCCAACAATCTCGATCCGATGCGCACGGCCTTCACCGTGTCGGTGGACTACAAGGTCGGCATGACGACGGGCATCTCGGGCGAGGAGCGCGCCAACACGGCCCGCGCCCTCGTCAATGACAACGCCGTCGGCAGCGACTTCATCCGTCCCGGCCACATGTTCCCGCTGATCGCGCGCGAAGGCGGTGTTCTCACCCGCTCGGGCCATACGGAAGCCGGCGTCGATCTCGCCAAGCTGGCCGGCCTTGCCCCGGCCGGCATTCTGGCGGAGGTCGTGAACGACGACGGCACGGTCAAGCGCCTGCCCGAGTTGCTGGTCTTCGCCAAGGAGCACAATCTTCGCATCGTCTCGATCGAGGATCTCATTTCCTACCGCATCCGGCGCGAAAGCTTCGTGACCAGCGTGCGTGAGGAGGACATGACGATCGGCGGGCTCAAGGGCCGCGTGAAGATCTATCAGACGCCGTTCGACACGATTCAACATGTCGTGGTGGTGTTCGGCGACGTGCGGGGTGAGCGGAACGTTCCGACCCGCATTCACCGCGAACAGCCCGTGGTCGATCTGTTTTCGCGCGGCACGGGTCGCAAATCCTGGGTCGACGCGGCCCTGGAGCCCATTCGCCGCGAGGGCCACGGCATTCTGATGCTCCTGCGCACCGCCAATGTGGACGAGTTCGAGACGGAATCGGACGCGCGGATCGAACCCAACGCGGCGGGCGTTGCCGATGGCGAGAAACATGCGAGCGCACGGGCCCGCACCCAGCGCTGGCGCGAAGTCGGCGTCGGCGCGCAGATCCTGCGTGATCTCGGCGTCCTCTCCATCGGCGTCATGTCGTCCAAGGAGCGGGACTATGTCGGCCTCACGGGCTTCGGCATCGAAGTCGGCGACACGATCCTGTTGGAAGACTGACTCTTCCCAAAAAGGCCGCTTCTGTTCAGCCGGGACGGGCGAAAGCTCGGACCCGGCTTTTTTGTGCCACGTCTGACGATCTAACGGTACCGGATCGTCCCCTCGACCCGCAACGATCCTCTTCCGGCAAAGACCGAAGGGCGCGGTGCGCTGTCGCGACACCAGACGCATGGTCGCACGGGTCCCCTCCCCCGCTTCGAACGCGAGGCGGACGTTCGTGTGGCAGCTCCGGCGGGGCGCCGCCTATCCGCCAAAAGCGCCGATGGCGTCGCACGAAGCAGATCGGATGGTTGGTTCTTCAGAGGGAACGCTGCGGAGGCCTGCCGTTTCGCCCGATCCGTGATGGCTATGTCAAAACGCCAAAAGGCCCGGCTTTCGCCGGGCCTTTCGCCATCCCATCTTTCGATCGGATTAGAAGTCGCGCTGCAGGCGGATGAAGCCCGAGACCTGGTCGAGGTCGCCGACCGGACCGCCGAAATCGACGTTCTTGTAGGAGACTTCGCCGAGCGTCGCGAAGTTGTTGGTGATCTGGTAGCCGACGTTGGCCACAGCCGCCCAGTACTCGCCGTCACGAACCGTGGTCAGACCCGTGCGGGTGTTGAACAGCCGCGCGTCAAAGGTCTTGCCGTACTGGCCGGAGACCGCGATGCCGAGCTTGCCGAACGCCTGCGCGTAGCCAGCACCAGCGGCCCATTCAAGAACGAGCGGAATGCCAGCGTTGGTGAACTGCGAGTTCGAGAGGGTGCTGACCGTGTCGATGCCCGTCAGAGCGGCGTAGATCGTCGGATCGAAGGCGTAGTGACCCTCGATCTTCAGCTGCGACTCGGGAGCGATGAGGTTCTTCAGGAGCACGCCGCCCTTCAGAGCGAAGGCGTCGTTGTTGCCGTCCTGCAGCAGTGTCGGATAGCCCGACGCAGAGAACGGGTAGTTGCCGGCGAGCGAAACGTTCACACCATTGATTGTGACTGTGCCCGGCAAATCATTCTGGTTGTAGGTCTCGTCATAGACGGCCGAGAGGTAAGCACCGCCCCAGGCGCCCGAGTAGACCAGCTTGGCATGGACGTCGGGAACGATGTCGCCGGTGCGGTCGTCTTCGAGGCCGAGCGTGGCCGAGAAGCCGTTCGCCGCGAAGGTGTACGAGATCTGGTTGGTGTTGATGTCACCGACGACGAGGTCGGTGTCGGTCAGCAGGCCGTCTTCCAGACCGCCGACGCCCGAGGTCCAGAGCGAGTCGCGGTAACCGACGAGCAGGCCGCCGAGCTGGACGTAAGCCTGGTCCATCACGTAGCTCGCGCCGAGCGCGGAATCGGGCTGCGAAATGGTGTTGTTCTGGGCCTGGACGCGAGCGAAGGCGCGCAGGGTGCCGAGTTCGGTCTCTTCGCGAGCGTCGAAGTTCAGACGGGCGCGGACCGAGCTACCGGCCTGGTAGTCGTCGCCTTCCAGGTTGCGAGCCGGATCGCCCGCAACATTGTACTGGAAGCGGACGTAACCGCCGATGCTGAGGCAGGTCTCGGTGCCGGGGATGTAGTAGAAGCCCTTGCCGTAGACGTCGCAAACGCGGACGTAGTCGACCGGCTCAGGCTCAGCGACGACGACAGCGTCAGCCGCGCGAGCACCGGTGATGGCCACGAAGGCCGCTGCGGAGCCGAGAAGAAGGCTCTTGATGTTCATGTCCTGACCTCCAGTCAAGTTATGAGATAGGGTTGGGCTTGTGCTTCGAAGGACAGCCTTCCCTGCCCCATACCCTTCAGAAAACTCGGGTCGTCCCCCGCTCTTTCTGTCCCTAAGATGTTTCACGAGGCCGCGATGCGCAATTGCAGAAAGGACACAGTGAGGCTTGGGTGACACGTCCTCGTCACGCTTGTGGCGGGCGAGCAACGGTTTTGTGACGAGCTGCCTTCTTGCTCGCGTCCTTTTCGACACAGACAAACCAGGACCAGCCTCATCACCAACCCCCTATATTTATTGGATTTTTCGCCTTTCGATGCATCAAAGCAGCCGAAGCGGTTGACGCTCAAAAGGCTCCCTGGCGATGCCAGTACCATCTCATGCTCAACTCGAAGTCCGACCGCAAAGAGGGGAGCCCTGCGAAAGGTTCATCCCCATTCGAGGATCGAGAGGACCCTGAGTCCCCCCGAATCGCAGTCGAGACACGCCGGCGCACCTTGAAACGGCGTCCGAATCCTCTGCTTCCCATTCACCGAGTCTGGCCTTTAAGAAGGAGTCTCGCCGCCGCCGAGGACGCCTCCCGCCCCCGTTGTGTCGTCGCCTATAAATAAGGACTCTCCTCTATGCCGTTCACACCGCGCACGCAGGCCCTTCCCGCGACGGTTCCCTTTGTCGGCCCGGAAGCGCTCGAGCGCCGGCTCGGTGTGCGCTTTGCGGCGCGCCTTGGCGCCAATGAAAGTGTGTTCGGCCCTTCGCCTCGCGTCCTCGACGCGATGGGCGAGGCCGCACGGGAAAGCTGGGCCTATGGCGACCCCGAGCATTTCGAACTGAAAGCGGCGCTGGCGGCGCATCATGGGTTGGAAAGCGCTTGCTTCGTCGCGGGCGAGGGCATCGACGGGTTGTTCGGCCTTCTCGCCCAACTGACCCTCGACCCCGGCGATCAGGTCGTCACGTCGCTAGGCGCCTATCCGACCTTCAATTATCATGTGACGGGACATGGCGGGCATCTTGATTTCGTGCCCTATCGCGAAGACCGGGAAGACATCGACGCCTTGATCGAGCGGATGCGGCTGACGGTGCCCAAGCTCGTTTATTTCGCCAACCCGGACAATCCGACCGGGAGCTGGCACGATTCCGCCTCGGTCGAGCGCTTGATGGACGCGGTGCCGCACGGAACGCTTCTGGTTCTCGACGAAGCCTATAGCGATTTGGCGCCCGCCTCCGCGCTGCCCCCGCTCCAGCCGCTGCGGCCGAACGTGTTGCGCTTTCGGACCCTTTCCAAAGCCTATGGCATGGCGGGCGTGCGCGTCGCCTATGCGATCGGCGCGCCGGATGTCGTCAAGCAGTTCGACAAGGTGCGCAATCATTTCGGCCTGTCGCGCATTGCGCAGGCCGGCGCGGTGGCGGCCTTGGCGGACCAAGCCTATCTTCGGCAAACCATCGCGCGCATCGAGGCGGCGCGTGAGCGGCTGGCCGCGATCGCGCGGGATGCGGGCCTTCGCCCCTTACCCTCGGCAACGAATTTCGTCGCGATCGATTGCGGGCGCGATGGCGCCTATGCACGGCATATTCTCGAACTCGTGCTGGCGCAGAATGTCTTCATCCGCATGCCCGGCGTCGCTCCGCTGGATCGCATGATCCGCGTGACAGTCGGACGAGACGAAGACCTCGATTTGTTTGGCACGGCCCTCAGGCACGCGATCGCCCAAGCGGGTTAATCAAAGGCAACTCACGCGAGGGCCGTGCTCAACGCCGTCCAAGCTGGCCTCAATTGCGGGCCAGCCATTCGCGGGCGGCGCGTTGGGCACGCGAGACCTGCACCTTGGTCATCTGGGCGGTCATATCCTGGCGGTGAAAGGCCGCGCCTTCGACACCCATGCGGTCGGCCAGATTGAAATACATATGCGCGGACACGACTTGCGCGGCATCGCCGGCCAGACGCAGGCCCATGGCAAACAACGTGTCACCCAAGGACAGGCTTTCGCCCATCGCCGTACCGAAATTCGCGTCGTGAAGTTCAAAGCGTGCCATCGATCTCTTCCTGTGTTGATCGCCCGACCTCGTGGGTTCGTAGGGGAAGGATGGCAGCGGCGATTGAACGAGCTTCTAAAATACTTGGATAATTCGAATTAAGTTGCTTGGAAGAATCTGAAAACCCTAACGGGTTGCTAGACGCCAGCTCACTGCGGCCTGCCGATGAAGCCGCAGCGGCAGTTCGAGATCCGCGACTTCTCCCCCTTTCAGCTGCAACTTCCCGGTCAGGGACGGGACATCTCCGACGGTCGATCCGGCATGCCGATATCGGCAATCGCAGCCCGGGCGAGATGTGCGATGCGATCGACGCGCTTACCCCCCTTTTCCTGATCGCAACGGCGTTCGGAATGGCTCGAAGAGCGCCATCGTCGTTGACGTCTTGCGACATGGCCTCGAGGCAAGCGGAACCGCACCGAACGCGCTTCCCCGGCAACAGATTTTGTCAGTCAGTATTATAATATAGAATTACGATGCCGCATCGCCAGAACAAAGCTGATAAAGCCGACCCGTTTGCGCTTGCGACAGATGTATGACAAGCGCCGACGATTTTTGACAATAGAACCATTGTCATTCAGCCTTATGTTGTGATGCAAAGCTACAACTCGTCTCTTCGGCTAGCTGTTTTGTGGCTGGATTGCGGTGAAATGAGTCTTCTCCGTAGAAACGTTCATGTTAAACGAATTCGCGAGGGCCTCGTCGCTGCCGCAGGCTTTCGCCAACGAACCGAACGAGCTCGCTAGAAGCTCGATCCGAATGTTGACTGGAGAAAAGAACATGAACATCAAGAGCCTTCTTCTTGGCTCCGCTGCGGCCTTCGTAGCTATCACTGGCGCTCGTGCTGCTGACGCTGTCGTCGTCGCCGAGCCTGAGCCGGTCGATTACGTCCGCGTTTGCGACGTCTACGGCAAGGGCTTCTACTACATCCCCGGCACCGAGACCTGCCTCAGCGTCGGCGGTTACGTCCGTTTCCAGTATAACGTTGCCGGCTCCCCCGCCCGCAACCTGGAAGGCGACAAGTACCAGGCCGGCAGCGCGGTTCGCGCCCGTCTGAACTTCGACGCTCGCGAAGAGACCGAACTCGGCACCCTGCGCGCCTTCGCTCGCGTCCAGGCCACCAACAACACGATCGCTCAGCCCGACTCCGCGCTCGGCGCGAGCTACGTGATGGATCAGGCCTACATCCAGCTCGGCGGCCTGCTCGTCGGTTACCGCGACTCGCTCTGGACCTCGGGCGTCGGCGGTCTGGAAGACGGCCTGCTGACCGACACCGACCTCGTCGTCGGCGACTTCGGCACCAACCAGATCTCGTACACCTTCGCGGCGAACGGCTTCTCGGCCACGCTCGGCCTCGAAGACGACCGCACCGGCGACATCGTTCCCGATGTGCATGCCAAGCTGGTCTACTCGGGCGCCTGGGGCGGTGCTTACCTCTCGGCCGTCTATGACGAGACGTTCAACGCGAACAACGTGAGCGGCATCACGAATACCGTCACGATCAACGGCGTTCCGATCGCTTTGGTCGGCAACTTCCCGACGCTGCTGCGCGACGGCAACAACGACGCCTTCGCTCTGAAGGGCGGCGTCCTCCTCAAGAACCTGATCGCAGCTGACTCGCAGCTGAAGATCGAGGGTCACTACGCCTTCGATCCCACGATCTATGCCGGCATCACCACGGTTAACACGGTCAGCACGCTGTCCAGCAACCAGCTGACCAACGCTGGCACGCCGATCATCCTCGAGTGGGCTGCTGGTGCAGGCTACGCGCAGAAGTTCGGCAAGGTCGGCCTCGCGGTCTCCGGCCAGTACGGCAAGACCTTCGACATGCGCCTCGTGTCCCCGGTCAACGGCCGCACGTTCATCGGCGACGGCGAGTACTGGGCGGCTGTCGGCAACGTCGGCTACGCCATCACCAACAACTTCGCGGCTCTGGCCGAAGTCTCGTACAAGAACGTCGACTTCGCGGCTCCAGTCGGCGACGTTCACCAGACGTCGGGCTTCCTGCGCCTGCAGCGCAACTTCTAATCCGACCAAGTTCCTGCGGGCTCCGGCCCGCAGGTTTCGCCGGCCTGCCGGCACCTACATGACCTGCCCTCCAGCAAGTCGCATCAGGGCCGTTGGAGTTTCGTCCACCCATCGGCCAAGCATGGAGCCGTTCCGCGCAAGTGGAACGGCTTTCGTCGTTGGGATGCGCTTTGCGCCGGCTGCGCCTCACGATGCACCGATTCCCGTTATCGTTTCCTGCGAACGCGCTCCGTTCCCCTTGAAGCCTCACCACTCTGGCTCATCTGAACTCACTGCGTCCTGCAGGATTTTCGATGCCCAAGCTATTCTTCCTCGCCTGTCTCGCCTCGCCCTTCATGGCGCTTCCAGCCATGGCCGAGCCGATTCTCGGCACGTGGCGCCTATCGAATGGGGAAACGGTCACCTATTCACGATGCGGGGCGAGCTTCTGCTCGCGTGTCGAAACCGGACGCTATCAGGGCCGATCCGTGGGACGGATGGATGGCGGAGCACCGACCTATACCGGCACGGTGATCGACCCGCGCGACGGCAAGAGCTACGATGGCCGCGCCGAGGTGAAAGGCGACAAGCTCGTGCTCACGGGCTGCGTTGCTCGCATCTTCTGCCGATCCCAGACCTGGAGCCGTCATCGCGGGGGCTGATAGGCCCCTTTCTTTGGAATGGGGGTGGGGGAACTAGGCCCCACTTCCTTCGTCGTGCGATCAAGCCGTCGAAGGGAGCGCCAGATGGTCGCCCCTCTTCTTCCCATCTCGCGAAAATCGATAAGCAGATGGGTCGCGTGGTGGAACCGGAGTTCGAGACGCCGGCTCGTCGATCAGCCAGCCGCCTGAAATCATGCTGTTGCAACACGCCCCTACTTCAACACGACCCTACGCGGTCGAGCGAAACAGGGACGGCGGCTCGCCCATCGAAACCATCGCCGCGATTCGGTGTCGACTGGCCGTCATGCCGATTGGAAAAACGAGGCAGGTTCGACACCCGCCTCGCGAGCGACGCGCCTATCGCGCCTTCTGACCGAACAGAACGCCTTGCGCTGCCTTGTCCTGCGCCAAGTTGAGCTTTTCGCGCTCCTCCTTACCAACCGCCAAGCCCTGCTCCACCGCAGGCCGCGCCTTCATCCGCTCGAACCACGCCTTCAGATGCGGGAAGTCGTCGAGCGATTGGCCCTGATTGGCATAGGGAACGATCCAGCCGATGCAGGCCATGTCCGCAATGGAATAGTCACCGGCCAGAAAGTCCCGCCCGGCGAGGCGCTTGTTCATGACGCCGTACAGGCGGTTGACCTCGTTCGTGTAGCGATCGATCCCATAGGCGATCTTTTCGGGCGCATATTGCCGGAAGTGATGGGCTTGTCCGGCCATGGGTCCGAGGCCGCCGACCTGCCAGAACAGCCATTCCTCCACCGCGACACGAGCGCGCTCGTCGCCCGGATAGAAGCGGCCGAACTTTCGACCGAGATATTGCAGGATCGCGCCCGACTCGAAAACCGAGATCGGCTCCCCGCCTGGCCCCTCGGGATCGACAATGGCCGGCATCCGATTGTTGGGTGAGATGGCGAGGAACTCGGGCTTGAACTGATCGCCCGCGCCGATGTTGACGAGCTTCAGCTCGTAGGGGACGCCCAGTTCCTCCAGCATGATGGAGATTTTCCAGCCATTGGGGGTCGGCCAGTAATGGAGTTCGATCGGCTTGGTCTGCTGCGTCATAGCGCTGGGGCTCCAACCATGTCTGGGACTCTGATGTAGGAAGCTCAGGGCGTGGCCGACAAGACCTTCTCGTTTCCGGCTGCAGCCGTCCCCGGAGGCTGAGTGTGAACGAAGTCTGAACTCCGCCGCCAGTTCGGGTTCAGCTTCGTCAGGCAGAATCGGCGTCTGATCCTGGGGAGGCACCATGCCCGTTCGTCTTGCCGTGCTATGCAGCCTTCTGGCGCTCTTTGCCTTCGGCTTCTCGGAGCTGGTGGAGTCCAAGCAGCACATTCCCGGCATTGGGGTGGCCAGCGCGGGCTGCCTCGACCGCGGCATGGTCTGCGGCAAACACGCAGCCGACTGATCTCCCTCCCCGGCGGACGCCGATTTTCGGTGAGCGGGCTCATTCCCGTGCCTCGTCCGCTCGGCTATGAGAAGCCATGACCGAGCCACTCACGAGTTCGCCCATGTCGTCCTTCATCATGCCCCCTCGTGGCGAGGCGCGCCCCTTTCTGGATGCCGAACAGGCGGTCGCCGAACTGACGCGCCTTTACCGCCTGTCGGTCGAGTTTCTGTGCGATCGGTTCGACGAGGTGCTTCAAACCGGCGACACCTCGCGCCGCTTCCGCGCCTTCTATCCCGAAGTCTCCCTCCAGACGGTCGGCCATGCCCGGATCGACTCGCGCATGTCCTTCGGCTTCGTGCCGGGGCCTGGGACCTACGCCACGACCGTGACCCGGCCCGACCTGTTCGACCATTATCTGATCGAACAACTGGAACAGCTTTTGAAGAACCACGGCCAGCCGATTCTGGTCGGCCCGTCGCAGACGCCCATTCCGATCCATTTCGCCCTGCCCGAAGGCACCTATGTCGACGGCGTTCTGGCGGAAAAACTCGACAAGCCGCTGCGCGATATTTTCGACGTGCCCGATCTCGCCGCGACCGACGACCGGATCGTCAACGGCAATTTCGAGCCGCAGCCGGGCGAGCCCCTCCCGCTCGCGCCTTTCACGGCGCAGCGCGTCGATTACTCGCTGATGCGTCTGGCGCATTATACCGCCACCAGTCCGCGCCATTTCCAGAACTTCGTGCTGTTCACGAACTACCAGTTCTACGTGGACGAGTTCTGCATCATGGCGCGCCGGCTGATGGATGCGGGCGGGCGCGGCTATGACAGTTTCGTCGAACCGGGCAATATCGTGACCCGCTCGGGCACTGCGGAGCCCGAAAGCGGCGTCGCTCCGGTGCGGATGCCGCAGATGCCAGCCTATCACCTGACGCGGCCGGACGGCAGCGGCATCACCATGGTCAATATCGGCGTCGGCCCAAGCAACGCCAAGACGATCACCGACCACGTGGCCGTGTTGCGGCCCCATGCCTGGCTGATGCTCGGCCATTGCGCCGGCCTTCGCAACACGCAGGCGCTCGGCGACTATGTGCTCGCCCACGCCTATGTGCGCGAAGACCATGTGCTCGACGCGGACTTGCCGGTCTGGGTGCCGATCCCGCCGCTGGCGGAAGTGCAGGTGGCGCTCGAAAAGGCCGTGGCCGATGTCACGGGCCTCGAAGGTTACGACCTGAAGCGCATCATGCGCACGGGAACGGTCGCCACGATCGACAATCGCAACTGGGAGCTTCGCGATCAAACGGGGCCGGTGCAGCGCCTGTCGCAGTCTCGCGCCATCGCGCTCGACATGGAATCGGCCACGATCGCGGCCAACGGATACCGCTTCCGCGTGCCCTATGGCACGCTTCTCTGCGTCTCCGACAAGCCGTTGCATGGCGAGTTGAAGCTGCCGGGCATGGCGACCGAATTCTACAAGCGGCAGGTCTCGCAGCATCTCGAAATCGGCATTCGCACCATGCAGAGCCTCGCCGACATGCCGCACGAGGCGCTGCATTCGCGCAAGCTGCGCTCCTTCTTCGAGACGGCCTTCCAGTAAGATCATGGGCCTTCGACTCTGGGGCCGCAGAGCCCTCACCCTCGCGGCGCTCGCCGGCGGCGCCTGCATCCTTGCGGGCTTCTTCGGCGCGGCCTTTCATCCCTTCGACAGCGTCAGCCATTTCCGGCTCACGCTCGCGCTAGGGCTCGTGCTCGTGGCGCTTGTCGCCATTCCGGCGCGCGCGCGTCTGGCCGGCGCCCTCGCGTTCGGCTTCGCCCTCCTGGGGCTGGCGACAACGCTGCCCATGCTTCTGCCGCAGGATGAGGCGACGGCGCCGACGGGGCAGCCGAGCTACACGCTACTTCAGATGAACCTTCTTTACGATGCCGGCGACAAGGCCGAGGCGATCCGGCGCATTGCCGAAACGCGGCCCGACGTCGTGACGCTCGAAGAGGTGACGGACGAGTGGCGCGCGCTGTTCGAGGTCATCTCGGAGCGCTATCCGTTCCAGACCTATTGCGGCCTCGAAAACGACCGCGACGGCGTCGCCATCCTGTCGCGCCGCCCGTTTCTGGGCGAAGCTCTGTGCCAGCCCCGCAACGGGCGTGTGACCCAAGGTGTGGACCTCAACGGCCGGAACGTTGCCGTCACGGCGCTCCATCTCGACTGGCCTTGGCCGAAGCACCATTGGAAACAGATCACGGAGATGATCCCCAGCCTGCCGGCCGGCGATCGTCCGGCGCTTCTGGGCGGCGATTTCAACGCCGCGCCCTGGAGCGCGGCGGTGCGCGCGGTGGCGAATGCCGCCGGACTTCGCATCGTGGACGGGATCGGGCCGACATGGCTGACCATCCAGTTTCGCGCCTTCTGGCCGCGCTGGCTTGGCCTGCCGATCGACCAGCTCATGGTGTCGCCCGATATCATGGTGGAAGCGGTCGAGACTCTGGCGCGCACGAGTTCGGACCATCTCCCGGTTCTCCTGCGCTTTTCCGTGCGCCCCAGCGAGCCGCCTCCCCCGCGAAGCGCCGCCGAGCCGACCACGGCCGCGCTCGGCACCCCATCGCCGCGCGGCGGGGCCTGACGCGCTCGCGCGAGCCAACATGAATTTCCTGTCATGACAGAAGCTTAACGGGCTCTCGGGCGCGTGATCTGCGAACAATCGGCGCGCCATGGGAGCTTCGCGTCGATGTTCGTATCCTTCTTTCCCCGCCCCCGCCTGTTCTTCGGCTCGGCCCTTCTTTGGACGCTGGCCTGCGCCGCCTTCTGGTATGCGGCCGCGCGCCCGTTCGGGCATCATCTGGGCTTTGGCGAAGGCGGGGAAACCGTGGGCATCTCGGCCTTCTGGTCACCCCTCTTTTTGTGGTTCTACCTTTATTTTGCGGCCTGCGTGTCGCTGTTCGCCAGCGTCTGGCAGCGCTTTGCCCCGCACCCTTGGGCGCGCTGGTCGATTCTCGGCTCGGCGCTCATCCTCTTCCTCACCTACTTCCAGGTGCAGATCTCGGTGGCCGTCAACACGTGGTACGGGCCGTTCTACGACCTCATTCAGGCCGCGCTCTCGCATGAGCATCCGGTCACGACGGGCGACATCTACCGCAGCTTCCTGACCTTCGGTGGGCTGGCGCTCGTCGCCGTCTCGGTCGGCGTTCTGACGAGCTTCTTCGTCAGCCATTACGTGTTCCGCTGGCGGCAAGCGATGAACGAATTCTACATGGCGCATTGGTCGGCGCTGCGCGGTGTGGAAGGCGCTTCGCAGCGCATCCAGGAAGACACGATGCGCTTCGCCACGACCGTGGAAGGGCTGGGTGTCAGCCTGATCCAGGCCGTGCTGACGCTGGTCGCGTTCCTGCCGATCCTGCTCGGTCTGTCCTCGGCGATCCGCTCCTTGCCTCTCGTCGGCGAAGTGCCTCACGCGCTCGTCATCGCGGCGCTGCTCTGGTCCGTGTTCGGGACGAGCTTTCTGGCGCTGGTCGGCGTCAAATTGCCGGGTCTCGAATTCAGCAATCAGAAGGTCGAGGCGGCCTATCGCAAGGAACTCGTCATCGGCGAAGATCGGGCCGACCGTGCCCAGCCGCCAACGGTGCAGGCGCTGTTCGCCGATGTCCGGCAGAACTATTTCCGCCTCTACTTCCACTACATGTATTTCAACGTCGCTCGCATCTTCTACCTGCAGGCGGACGTGATCTTCCCCTATCTCGTTCTGGCCCCCACGATCGCGGCCGGGGCGATCACGCTCGGCGTCATGAATCAGATCCTCAACGCTTTCGAGCAGGTTCGCAGCTCGTTCCAATATCTGGTGACGAGCTGGACCACGATCGTGGAGCTTCTCTCGATCTTCAAGCGTCTGCGCGCCTTCGAGGGCATGATCGGGACGGACACGCTCGTCCCGGCCTTTGGCGAGGCTCTTCCCGCCGCCGAGTGAGGACGGGACGGCCGGCCGATCACATCGTGCCGTAGACCGGCCCCTCGCCGCCTTGCGGCGGCACCCAGGTGATGTTGCCGTTCGGGTCCTTGATGTCGCAGGTCTTGCAGTGGACGCAGTTCTGCGCGTTGATGACGTAGCGCGGATCGGCCGGGTTGGTCTCGTCCCACTCATAGACCGCCGCCGGGCAGTAGCGCTGGCTGAGCCCGGCATAGCGATCGTGCTCCGAACTCTTCTGCAGGCCCATATCCTTCACCCGAAGATGGACCGGCTGGTCTTCCTCGTGATTGGTGTTGGACAGGAAGACCGAGGACGTTCGGTCGAACGTCAGAACGCCATCGGGCTTGGGGTAGACGATCGGCTTGTGCTGATCCGCCGGCTCGGTGGACTCGGCATCCGTCTTGCCATGCGGCATCGTGCCGAAGAAGGACAGGCCGAGAAGCTGGTTGGTCCACATGTCGAGCGCGCCCAGCGCCACACCCAGCCCCGTGCCGAAGCGGGACCAGAGCGGTTTGACGTTGCGCACGCGATAGAGATCCTGCCCGATGGGCGAGGCGCGCCAGCCGTTCTCGTAATCCTTCAGAAGATCGGCCGAGCGCCCGTCCGCGATCGCCTTCGCCGCAGCCTCGGCGGCCTGCATTCCCGACGAGATGGCGTTGTGAACGCCCTTGATGCGCGGGACGTTGACGAGGCCGGCCGAACAGCCGATCAGCGCGCCGCCGGGGAAGACCAGGTTCGGCACCGACTGATAGCCCCCTTCCGTGATCGCGCGCGCGCCATAGGCGAGGCGCTTGCCGCCCTGCAGCAGCTCGGCAATGTCCGGGTGCGTCTTGAAGCGCTGGAATTCCTCGAACGGGCTGAGATAGGGGTTCTTGTAGTTCAGGTGCGTGACGAAGCCGACATAGACCTGATTGTTTTCGAGGTGATACAGAAACGAGCCGCCGCCCGTGGCCATATCCAGCGGCCAGCCGAAGGAATGCTGGATGAGGCCGGGCTTGGCCTTGGCCGGGTCGATCTGCCAGAGCTCCTTGATGCCGAGGCCGAATTTCTGCGGCTCGCGGTTCACGTCCAGCCCATGGTGGCGGATCAGCTGCTTGGCGAGCGAGCCGCGCACGCCCTCCCCGATCAGCACATATTTGCCCATCAGGGCCATGCCGCGCTGGAAATTCGGCCCCGGTTCGCCCGAGCGCTCGATGCCCATGTCGCCGGTGGCGACGCCGATGACGCGGTCCTGATCGTCGGTCAGGAGTTCGCCGGCCGCAAAGCCCGGATAGATTTCGACGCCGAGCCCTTCGGCCTTCTCGGCCAGCCATTTGCAGACGAGGCCGAGCGAGACGACGTAATTGCCGTGATTGCTCATGAGCTTGGGCATCAGGGCATTGGGCAGGCGCACCGCGCCGTGCGAGCCGTAGATGTAGAACCGATCCTCGGTGACGGGCTGGCGAATCGGCGTGTCCTCCTGCCGCCATTCGGGCAGGAGCTTGTCGAGCGAGGAGGGATCGAGCACGCAGCCGGACAGGATATGCGCGCCGACCTCGGAGCCCTTTTCGAGCACGACGACGGAGAGGTCGGGATTGACCTGCTTCAGCCGGATCGCCGCCGACAAACCGGCCGGACCCGCGCCCACGATCACGACGTCGAACTCCATCGATTCCCGCTCGGGCAGGGTTTCGCTCTCCGTCATCAGGACCTCCGCAGCATTTTCGACGTTTTCTGAAATGCTTCTAACGGAATGTTCATGGGTATGTCTTCCCGATGTAGCAAGACACACGGGTTTATGACGCAAGGCACGCCGGGGTCATCCAGCGGTTTGCGGGGCGGGCCCGATCCGGTAAGACGAGGCGCATGACGAGGGCTCAGCCAGACGCAGGGGAACGGATGGGAGAGGCGCTGAGCGCCCTTCTCGACTGGTACGCGCGCGCCGGCATTCAAACGTTCGTCGGCGAAGCGCCGCGCGATCGGTTTGCGGAAACCGAAGCCGAAACCGAGCGGCGCAAAGGAAGCCGCCCGGCCTCCGGCCCTGCCGCCGCACAGACAGCCGCCTCGCCCGGCACCTTCCCCGAGCGACGCAGCACGGTTCTCGCGCCTCCTCCCCGCCCCGCGCCTGCCATCGCGCTGCGCTCCGACGAGGCGCTGGCGACGGAAGCGCGGGAGCAAGCGGCGCGCGCGGGCTCGCTCGCGGAGCTTCAAGTGCTTCTCGCCGATTTCACAGGCTGCGGCCTCAAGGCGACGGCCAAGAATCTCGTGTTTGGCAACGGCTCGGAAACGGCCGATCTGATGTTCGTGGGCGAAGCGCCGGGGCGCGACGAAGATCTGGCGGGCGAGCCCTTCGTGGGGCGCTCGGGCCAGTTGCTCGACCGGATGCTCGGCTCGATCGGGCTGAAGCGCGAGGACGTGCGCGTCACCAACACCGTGCCCTGGCGCCCGCCCGGCAACCGCACACCGACCCCGGCCGAGACCGAGACCTGCCTGCCCTTCACGCTGCGCCATATCGAGCTGGTGAATCCGCGCGTGCTCGTCTGTCTCGGCTCGCCCTCGGCCAAGGCGCTGCTGCGCACCGACGAAGGCATCATGCGGCTTCGCGGGCGCTGGTCCAGCGTGACGCTGCCGAACGGCGCGGCGCTGCCGACCATGGCCATGCTGCACCCCGCCTATCTCCTGCGCCAGCCCAGCCAGAAGCGTCTGGCCTGGCGCGATCTGCTGACGTTGAAACAGGCGCTCGACGCCAAGGGCTGAGGTCTCTATCGACCAGCCGACACGATCCGTCGTCAATTTGGGTGCGCCGCAGCGCGGACTGCGCTACTTCCAGAAAGCCCTACGCTTCAGCCTGGAATTGCCCCATGCGCGCCGACATCCTGCCGATCGTCTCGCTGCTTCTCTCCACCTTCTTCCTGATGGCGGGCGCGGGGCTGCAAGGCATCCTCCTGCCCGTGCGCGCGGCGATCGAAGGCTGGAGCCCTTACGAGATCGGCTTGATGGGGACAGGTTATGCCGTGCTCTTCACGATCGGCTGCGTCGTCATGCCGGCCATCGTGCGCTCGGCCGGGCATGTGCGCACCTTCTCCTCGCTCGCCGCGCTGCTGGCGATCTCGGTTTTGCTGAACGGGCTGATCGTGCACCCCGTCGCCTGGATTCTGGCGCGGGGTCTGGCCGGCTTCGCGCTGGCGGGCGCCTACATGGTCATCGAAAGCTGGCTGAACGAGCGCGTGACCAACGAAACGCGCGGGCGCATCTTCTCGCTCTACATGGTCATCTCCATGGCGGCGATGATCGGCGGCCAGTTCGCCATGCCGATCGCCCGGCCGGAACTCGCGGCCGGCTTCATGATCTGCGCTATTCTCTATGCGCTGGCCGTGATCCCGACGGCGCTGTCGCGCGCCGAAAGCCCCAAACCGCTGACGCAGGTGCGGCTGGATCTTGCCGCGATCTATCGCAACTCGCCGGCCGCCGTGATGGGCGTCTTCGCCTCGGGCATCCTGTCGGGTGCCTGGACCAACATGGCCCCCGTATTCGGCCAGAAGATCGGTCTGTCCACCGCCGAAATCTCGACGCTTCTCGTTTCCACCATGGCGGGCGGCGCGGTTCTGCAAGTACCGCTCGGCCGCCTGTCGGACCGGATCGACCGGCGCGCCGTGATGGTGTTGGCCGGGCTGATCGGCATGGGCGCGGCGGCTTTCGCGCTTGTCGGCTGGTCCGGCAACACGCTCGGCCTCTTCGCCATCGCCTTCGTGATCGGCGGCGTCATCTATCCCGCCTATTCGCTGGCGGTCGCTCATGCCAATGACTTCGCCGAGCCGGCCGATTTCGTGAAGATTTCGGGCGGGCTGCTCATTCTCTACGGGTTCGGCACGATGGGCGGGCCGATGCTGGCGGCCTGGCTGATGGAGCGCGGCGGCCCGACCGGCATCTTCGTGGCGACCGGTGGGGCGCATCTGGCGCTCGCCGCCTATGCGGCCTACCGCATGGCGCGCCGTCAGGCGGTGCCGGCGGAGGATCGCGACGACTTCCAGTCCGTCCCCTTCGCCCGCACGCAGACGCCGGCGTCCTTCGAACTCGACCCGCGCGCGGAAGCGAACGCAGCGGGAGAGTAAGAGGCCGTCCGGAAAGCGCCGCCGAGCTGACCCGGTGGACTTTTCGGACGGGCTCTACGGTTCAACCCTGCGGCGAGGACACGCGGCGCGCCTTGCGCCGTTCGATCCCGAGCCGGTGCTCGCGATAGATGATGAAGACGCCCGAGCCGATGACGATGGCCGCGCCGATCAGCGTCGTCGCCTGGATGGTCTCGCCGAAGAACTGGACGCCGATCGCGATAGCCAGAAGCATGGACGTGTATTCGAAGGGCGCGATGGTGGACGTGTCGGCGTAGCGATAGCAGGCCGTCAGCAGAAGCTGGGCGACACCGCCGCACAGGCCGGAAATCACCAGCGCGGCGAGCTGCGCCGGGTTCGGCCAGACCCAGCCGAAGACAATGGTCGACAGGGCGACGAGGCTGGAGGTCAGCGAGAAATAGACGACGATGGTGGGCGTGCGCTCCTTGCGCACGAGACGGCGCACTTGGATCATCGCGATGGCCGCGAAGGCTGCGCCGCCGATCGAGGCCAGAATGCCATAGGCGCGATCGGGGTCGGCGTGCTCGGCCGTCAGCGTGAAATTGGGCGCGGCCACCACCAGAATGCCGAACAACCCGACCAGCACCGCCGCCCAGCGATAGGCGCGCACCGTTTCCTTCAGGAACAGTGCCGCGAAGATCACCGTCAGCAAGGGCGAGGCATAGGAAATGGCGATCCATTCGGGATAGGGCAGCCGCGACAGCGCGAAGAAGCCGAGCCCCATGGACGTGACGCCGATGATGCCGCGCAGGAAATGGCCCCCGATATCGTCCGTGCGCAGCGCCGTGCGGAATTCGCCGAGATAGGCGAGATAGATCACGACGGGCACCAGCGCAAAAAACGAGCGGAAGAACACGAGCTGGCCCGCCGGAATGGTCTCGCCCAGCGTCTTCAGCGCGGTTTGCATGCCCACGAAGATGATGACGGACAGAACCTTCAGCCCGATGCCGATCATGGGCTGGTGGACGGGCGCGGCGGGGGGAGAACTCATCGGATCATGCTTCGGCTTGTCGCCCGCGAGCCTTGAGACCCATCAAGCGGAGCGGCCGGCCGCCCGCGACGCAAACTGGGCGACGGCCCGGATAAAGGGGTGATAGGCAAGTCGCCCCGGCGCGTCGAGGCGGGAACGTCATATCGCGAGGCAACTTGCGTTCGCCTTCGACACAGTGCGTGAACGCCCAAGCGCGATGCTCCCCAAGCGCGATGTCGGCTGAGCGCCATGTTGGCAAAGAGGCCGATGGGGCGCTATCCCAGCGGGAACGACTCTTCCGAAAGGCGAGACCTCCCATGCTGCGGACCGACGACGGACATATCATTCGCCTCGAAGACTATCGGCCGACCGATTTCGCGATCCATCATGTCGAGATGCTGGTGCGCCTCGTGGAAGGCGCGGCGGAGGTCGTCACCGACATCACGCTGGAACGCCGGCCCGAGACCTCCGAAACCGCGCCGCTCGTGCTGGATGGCGACGAGCTCGTGCTGACCGGCCTCCATCTGAACGGCGAGCCGGTCACGGCCGAGCAGTTCGACGCGAGCCCCGATCAGCTCACGGTGCGCGACCTGCCGGCTCGCGGGCGCTTCGTGCTGCGGGTCGAGACCCGGCTTTCGCCTGAAACCAACACGCAGCTGATGGGCCTCTACCGCTCCAACGGCGTCTGGTGCACGCAATGCGAGGCGGAGGGCTTTCGCCGCCTCACCTATTTCCTGGACCGACCGGACGTGCTCGCGACCTATCGCGTGCGGCTCGAGGCCGATCGCGCGAGCGCGCCGGTGCTCCTGGCCAATGGCAATCCGATGGAGTCGGGCGAACTGGACGGTGGCCGGCATTTCGCCGTCTGGGACGATCCGCATCCCAAGCCCTCCTATCTCTTCGCGCTGGTTGCGGGCGATCTCGACCCGCTGGAGGACCGCTTCACCACCGCCAGCGGACGGGACGTCAAGCTCGTCATCTTCACCGAAAAAGGACTAAGCCACCGGGCGACCTACGCGATGGACGCGCTGAAGCGCTCCATGGTCTGGGACGAGCGGCGCTTCGGGCGCGAATACGATCTCGACGTGTTCAACATCGTCGCCATTTCCGACTTCAACATGGGGGCGATGGAGAACAAGGGTCTTAACGTCTTCAATCACAAATACGTGCTGCTCGACCCAGACACCGCGACCGATGGCGACTATGCCGGTGTCGAAACGGTGATCGCGCACGAATATTTCCACAACTGGACGGGCAATCGCATCACCTGCCGCGACTGGTTCCAGCTCTGCCTGAAAGAGGGCCTGACCGTTTATCGCGACCAGGAATTCTCGGCCGACGAGCGCTCGCGCCCGGTCAAGCGCATCAGTTCCGTCCACGGCTTGAAAGCGCAGCAATTCCCCGAGGACCAGGGGCCGCTTCAGCATCCCGTGCGCCCGACGCGCTACCGTGAGATCAACAATTTCTACACGGCGACCGTCTACGAGAAGGGCGCAGAGCTGGTGCGCATGATCGAAACGATCCTCGGCGCCGAGAATTTCCGCTCCGGCATGGATCTCTATTTCGAGCGCCATGACGGCGAAGCGGCGACGATCGAGGATTTCCTGCGCTGCTTCGGGGAAGCCGGCGACACGGACCTCTCGCAATTCGCCCTTTGGTATCATCAGGCCGGCACGCCGACGCTGACGATCACCGAGCAATATGACGGCGGCCAACTGACGCTGATCCTGGAGCAGGACCTCGCCAAGGGCGCGGCGGGCACCGGCACGCACCCGTTCCATATGCCGATCCGCTTCGGACTGGTGAGCCGAGCAGGCGAGGATCTCGCGATCGAGCCGGTGGCCGGCGAAGCCGAGATCGAGGGCGACGTCATCCACCTGACGACGAGCCGGGCGGAACTCGTGTTCGAGGTCGGTGGCGAGCGCCCGCTGGTTTCGATCCTGCGTGACTTCTCGGCTCCCGTGACCCTGCGCCACGACCAGCCGCGCGAGGCCCGGTTGGCCTTGGCCGCGCTCGACCCCAATCCGTTCGGTCGCTGGCGGGTGTTGACCGATCTCACGGGCGACATGCTGCGCAGCGCGTCGCTGAGCGAGACCGAAGGGCGCGGGGCCACTTATGATCCGGCCGTGATCGAGGCTCTGTGCCGCTCGGCGTCCGACCAAGCGCTGGAGCCCGCCTTGCGGGCGCTGATGGTGACCCTGCCGGGCGAGCCCGAAATCGCGCGTCTGATCGGCAGCGAGATCGACCCGGAAGCCATCCACCGTGCCCGGCGCGGGGCGCTACGGGCTTTAGCGGAGGCCGGTGGGCCTGAGTTCGAGCGGTTGCGCGCGTCGCTATCGGATGGCTCCGCGCCCTTCAGCGCGGATGCGGCCAGCGCAGGCCGGCGCGCCCTTCGCGCCGCGCTCCTGCCGGCGGTCGCTATCGCGCAGACATCGGCGGCGCCTCTCTTTGCGGAGTTTGAACAGGCGAGCAATATGACCGACCGGCTGTCGGCCATCAGTGCGCTGGTGCAGCTATTCCCCGGCAGCGACGAGACGCAGTCCGCCCTCGCCGCCTTTTATCGGCGCTTCGAGAGTGATGCGCTGGTGCTCGACAAGTGGTTCACCCTCCAGGCGACCGCACCGAGCGACGGCAGCGTCGAAGCGATGGAACGGCTGCGCCAGCATCCCAAGTTCACGCTCGGCAACCCGAACCGCGCGCGCGCTCTGATCGGGGGCTTTGCGAGCGGCAACCAGCGCGGGTTCAATCGCGCCGATGGCGCGGGCTATCGCTGGGTGGCCGAGCAACTCGGCGAGCTGGATCGGCTCAACCCGCAGACGGCGGCCCGTCTTGCCACAGCCTTCCGCTCCTGGCGCTCCTTCGACGCGCCCCGCCGCGCGGCGGCCGAGGCCGCCCTGCGCGACCTTGCCAGCCGGAACGACCTGTCGCGCGACCTGTCGGACATTCTGACACGCACGCTCGGCTGATCACCGCAGCACTTTCTCAGAACGCCGCGCCGCCATTGTGCCGTGCGGCGTTTTGCCGTTTTCGTGAACAAAATCAGCGTTCCGGGCCTTGCCGTTTCGATGTTCACGATTTGTTAACTGCGTTCGAAGGAAATCTTGTGAAAACCCTGTGTGCAGCCCGCAACAGCAAGATTTGAGGCTTGCTTCGGCCTCTCTGTTTGAGCTCGCCGACGCTGGACAAGCGAGTCGCGCTCTGTTTGATTGACCCGTGAGTCGGGCTGGCGGAGCCCGGATTCAAGGTCGACGGACGAGGGGTCGTTGAATGATGTCGGACGCTTCCAGCGTACCGGCAGGAGCCGATTCGTCCCGAATTTCGGGGTGGATTCGGATCTTGTCGTTAAAGGTTGCAACCCCTTCTCTTCAGACCCTGCGCGAGCGGCTCGGCGAGTACGAGCCCGTCATGCGCACTCTCATTCCCTATTGCGTGGTCGCGTTTCTGGTCGCCGTCGCACTGGCGAGCATCCTGTCGCTGGTCGAGGCGCGGGATGCCATTCAAGCGCGCGCGGCCAACGAGCTGCGCGTCGTGGCCAGCCTGATGCGCGCCGAAGATGCCGGGCTGGAGTCGGAGACGACGGAACCGCGCCAGCGGGCGGTCCAGCTTCTGTCGGCCGCCTTGCCCCTTTTCCTCAAGGATGACGGGCTCGTCGCCCTGATCACCGACCGGCAGGGTCGCATCCTTGCGGCCACCTTCGGCCAAGAGGAGATGATCGGGCAAAGTCTCGACACCGTCCTGGACGGCAGTCAGCCGCTCAGCGTCTTCGGGGAGCGCGCGGGCGTGATGCCGGTGACGCTCGCGGGCACCAAGGGGCGCGCCACGGCGGCGCATCTGACGGACCAGCTCGGCAGCGCCGTGTTCATTCGTCTCGACAGCCAGCTCTACTCCGAATGGCGCCGCTCCGCTTCGCTGTCGGTCACGCTGTTCTGCCTGACCTGTCTCGTCTTCCTCACCATCCTGCTCGCCTATTACCGGCAGGCCATGCGCGCGGGCGTGGCGGACCGTATGTTGTTCGATCAGCATCGGCGCGTGGAGACCGCCCTGTCGCGCGGCCGATGCGGCCTATGGGACTGGGATCTGGCGCGCGGGCGCATGTATTGGTCCCGCTCCATGTATGAAATCCTCGGCATGACGCCGCGCGAAGACGTGCTGGCCTTTTCCGAGGTCGCCGAGCTCCTCCACCCCGAGGATGGCTCCTTTTTCGAATTCGCCCGGCAGATCGCGTCGGGCTCGGTCGGCCATTTCGAGCGCTCGTTCCGAATGCGCCGCGCCGATGGGCAATTCCTCTGGCTGCGCGCCCGCGCCGAGGTCGTCCGCACGCCGGACAACGAGATTCATCTGATCGGCGTCGCTGTCGATGTCAGCGAGAATCAGCTGCTCGCGCGCATGACCGACGAGGCCAACACGCGCCTCCAAAACGCCATCGAGAATATTTCAGAGACCTTCGTTCTCTGGGATGCGGACGACCGTCTCGTCCTGTGCAACTCGAAATATCAGGAAGTCTTCGGCCTGACCGACGCCGACGTTCAGATCGGCGCGTCCTTCGAGGCGGTTCGCGCCAAAGGGCGCAAGCCGATCGCCGAGCGCAAGCTGACGAGCTCGACCTTCGTGCAGGGCGAGCGGGCCTCGGAAACGCTTCTGGCCGATGGGCGCTGGCTCCAGATTTCGGAACGCACCATGCCCGACGGCAGCCATGTCGCCATCGGCACGGATGTGACGCAGCTCAAGGTTCATCAGGAGCGGCTCAGCGATTCCGAGCGCCGTCTCATGGCGACGATCAACGACCTCTCCGCCTCGCGGCGCGACGCCGAGGCCAAGGCGCGCGAGCTGGCCGAGCTGAACCACAAATACATGATCGAGAAGGATCGCGCCGAAAGCGCCAACCAGGCGAAGACGACCTTCCTCGCCAATATGAGCCACGAGCTGCGCACGCCGCTCAACGCCATCATCGGCTTTTCCGAGATCATGCACGAGGAAAGCTTCGGACCGATCGGCAACGCCAAATACACCGAATATGCGGCCGACATTCACCAGAGCGGTCATTACCTCCTGAAGCTGATCAACGACATTCTGGACATGTCGAAGATCGAAGCCGGGCGCATGGTCCTTTTGAAGGAGCAGGTGGACTTTCCCGCCATTCTCGCGGAAGCCACCAAGATCGTGGAAGTGCAGGCCGGTTCCAAGAACCTCAATCTCAAGGTGGAAAGCCCGGAGCATCTCGTTCTCACCGGGGACCGACGCGCCACCAAGCAGATCCTTCTCAACCTGATCGCCAATGCCGTGAAGTTCACGGGCGCAGGCGGCGAGGTGCGGGTTCGCGCCAGGATGTATCGGGGCCACGTCACGGTGACGATCGCCGACAATGGCATCGGCATTCCACGCGCGGCACTGCGCAGCCTTGGCCGACCGTTCGAGCAGGTGGAAAACGAGCTGACGCGCACCCACAAGGGCACCGGTCTCGGCCTTGCGATCGCGCGCTCGCTGGTCGAGATGCAGGGCGGCTCCATGCGCATCGTCTCGTCCGTCGGCGAGGGAACGGCCGTTTCGATCCGCCTTCCCTGCGATGACGGAAGCCTGGATCACAACTCGCACTCGGTTTCCGTCGCAGCCTGACGCGCACGCGCTCTTCACGAGGGCTTGGAGTCTTCTGCGTCCTATGGTGGCGTGCGTCCGCGTCGGAGCCTGCTGGAAAGCTCCAACGCCTTGCTTCTGATCATTCGACCGAAGCGAAGGCGCGCTCGGTTGCAACCCGAGCGTATCCTCCGGCGAATTTGCGAGCCCGGCGCGCTCCGTTTCAGCTGCGTGGCAGCTTGTCGTCCCCCGCCCCTTCGAAGGGGATCAGCGCACAGAACGCGGCTCGTACCCGCTCCGCCAGATCGGCGATATGGGGCTCGATCCCGCTTTGGTCGGCCAAATCGAGCGAGCGCGCCAGCCGGTCGGCCAGACCAGCCGGCAGATCGGACACGTTGAAGGCCGTGCCGGGGCCAAGCCGGACCAGTTGCACGATGCGCGTGAAATCCGCCATCGCGGCCGGCAAACCATCGGCATCCGCGCGATCGGGAAGACGCCGGGCCAGTTCACGGAGCACCTGTTCCGTTGGCCGGCCGATCAGGTCCAGCGGCACGGTGCCGGTCAGGATGGCCCATTGGGCAATGAATTCGAGGTCGGTCAGACCGCCCGCCAGCCGCTTGAGATCGAGCGTGCCGCGTGGTGGCTTCTGCACGTCCAGCCGCGCGCGCATGTCGGCGACGTCGTAGCGTAGAAGCGGATCCTGCGCGTGGCTCTCGATCGCCTCACGGATGGCTTGGCGGATTTCACCCGCGAAATCAGTCTCACCGGACAGAACGCGTGAGCGCGTCAGCGCCATGCGCTCCCAAGTCCAGGCTTCGCGCTGATACTTGCGGAAGGCGTCGATGTGGGTTGCGAGCGGCCCCTTGTTGCCGGAAGGGCGCAGACGGAAATCGACCTCGTAGAGCACGCCATCGGCCATGGGCGAGGTCAACGCCGCGATGAGACGCTGCGTGAGGCGCGTATAATAGGTCGAGACCGGCAGAGGCCTGTCGCCGTCCGAGGTCTCAGCCGCTGGATCATGGTCATAGAGCAGCATGAGATCGACATCGGAACTCGCGGTCAGCTCGCCGCTGCCGAGCCGACCGAGCCCCAGCACCACGAGACGCCCGCCCGGCACGCGTCCATGGGCGCGACGGAACTCCGCCTCCACCGCCTCCACCAGAACTTCAAGAACGACATCGGCCAAAGCCGTGAAGGCGGCCCCCGCCGCCTCGCCTTCGATGGCGCCGGCCAACAGGCGAATGCCGACGAGAAAGCGCTGTTCGGAGGCAAAGATGCGCAGCCGCGCCAAACGCTCTTCCAGGAACTGGGCATCGCGCAGGAAGGCCGACAGCCGCTGGCGCAGGAGTTCGCGCGTCGGGATCTCTCGGTAGAAGGCCGGATCCAGAAGTGCGTCGAAAACATGCGGGCGCAGCGAGATCGTATCGGCCAGACGCGGCGCGGCGGTGATCGCCAGTGCCAGAAGCTCCAGAAGGCGGGGATTGGACGCGATCAGCGAGAAGAACTGAAGGCCGGACGGCAAGCCTTGCAGGAACCGATCGAACCCGGCCAGCGCGTTATCGGGGTCCTGTCCCTTGCCGAAGGCTTCGAGCAGCGAGGGCAGAACACGCACCAACTGTTCGCGCGCCGCCTCCGAGCGCGTCGCACGGTAGCGCCCGGCGCCCCAGCCCTGCACGATGCGCCCGACATCGGCCGGTCGGCGATAGCCGAGCTGGCTCAGCCAGTGAAGTGCCGCTTCGTCTTCGGCATCGCTGAGGAGCGCCGTCGCCCCTTCCTGCGAGCGAGCGGGCGCATGGTCGGCGAAGAGCGACGAGAACCGCGCCTCGACGGTTTCGAGGCGGCGGGTCAGCGCCTGCGAGAAAGCCTCCAACGTTTCGAAATTACAGAGCTTGGCGATGCGCGTGAGCTCTTCAGTCGTTTCGGGCAGCGTGTGGCTCTGCTCGTCCGCCACCATCTGGATCGCGTGTTCGACGCGGCGCAGGAACCAGTAAGCTTCCGTCAGCTCTTCGGCGGTCGTGCTTTCAATCCACCCCTCCTGCCCCAGACGGGCCAGGGCCTCGTCCGTACGACGCAATCGAAGAGCCGGGTTGCGCCCACCGGCGATCAATTGCTGGGCCTGCGCGAAGAATTCGATCTCGCGGATGCCGCCGCGCCCGAGCTTCACGTTCTGCCCGGCGACCAGGATGCTTTCGAAGCCGCGATGGCGGTCGATCCGCATCTTCATGGCGTGAATGTCGCCGATGGCGACGAAATCGAGATAGCGCCGCCAGACGAAGGGCGCGATATCCCGCATGAAGGCGCTGGCCGCCGCCTCGTCGCCAGCGATGGGCCGCGCCTTGATCATGGCCGCGCGCTCCCAATCGCGACCCGAGCCTTCATAGTAAACCAGAGCGGTCGGTACGGGCACGGCGAGCGGCATGGCGGACGGGTCGGGGCGAAGGCGAAGATCGGTGCGGAAGACGTAGCCGTCCCTGGTGCGCTCGCCGATCATCTTCACGAGGCGGCGCGCGAGGCGCGAGAACAGCTCGACGCTTTCGGGCGGATCGAGCACGGCTTCGGCTTCCGGCTCGAACAAGACGATCAGGTCGATGTCGCTGGAATAGTTCAGCTCTTCGCCGCCAAGCTTGCCCATGCCGAGCACGAACAGGCCAGAGCCCTCCTCTGGCCGCGCCGGGTTCGGTAGGCGCAGGCTACCACGGCGATGGAGATCGGAAAGGCAAAAGCGCAAGGCGCGCGCGACGGCCGCTTCGGCCAGTTGCGACAGGTGGCGCGTCGTCTCCAGCGGCGTCGCCGCGCCGAAGAGATCGTCCAGCGCGATCAGAAACGAGGCCTCGTTGCGCACCTGACGCAGCTCCGCCATCAAGCCGGCTTCGGTCGCGTCATCCGAGAGTGGGGCTTGCAGCGAGGCGATCAACGCCGCGATTCGAGCCTTCGGCTCCTCGTCGAACAGCTGCTCCAGCCAGCGCGGAGAGCGCAGAGCCAGCCCTTCCAAATGCGGCGAGAGGGACAGCGCCGCGCCCAGACGCTCGCGGTTTTTGTCCTGCGCAGCGGCCGACAGCCATGCCGACAAGCGCTCCAGCCCCTCGGCATCAGCTGCCGCCTTGAGATCGCCGAGGTAGGAGAGCGCCTTGTCCACGGACAAAGGCACCAGGGAAAGCGCGCCTTGGAAGCGCGGCGCGAGCTTTCCGTCATCCCTCGTCGGCAATCTGTCCTCCCTCGATCGGTATGTGCAGCCGAACGATAAGCCCTGGCGCGGCATCGTCCAACATCATCGTTCCACCGTGAATGCCGGCGATGGCCTGGACCAGCGAGAGACCGAGACCCGATCCGGGCTTGGTGCGGCTTTCGTCCAGCCGATAGAATCGCTCCAGCACACGGGCCCGTTTGTCCGCCGGAATGCCCGCACCATTGTCGGCCACCGATAAGGAAAAACTTCTCTCCTCGGCCGTCAGCTCCACCCGGATGCGCAGGGCCGCTTCAGCCGGCAGACCGTATTTCAAGGCATTGTCGATGAGATTGGACAGGGCTTGGGCAATCAGCTCGCGGCTGACCTCGGCCATGAGGCTGTCCGGCGCTTCGACCTCCAGCGCCCCGCCCTCGTCCTCTGCCGAAGGCTCGTAGAGCTCCGTCACGTCGCGCACGATGGCGGCGATGTCGACCTGCGTCTTCAAGGCCGGATGCGACCCTGCTTCGACGCGGCTGATCATCAACAACGCGTCGAAGGTGCGGATCATGCCGTCCGCCTCCGCCATCACGCCTTCCAACGCGCCGCGCAGTTCGGGTTCGGACGCGGTGTGCGCCCCGCCAAGAGCCGATTCCACGCGGTTGCGAAGACGCGTCAGCGGCGTCTTCAGATCATGGGCGATATTGTCGGAGACCTGCCGCAGCCCTTCCTGCAGATGCGAGATGCGGGCCAGAAGCACGTTGAGGTTTTCCGACAGGCGGTCGAACTCGTCGCCCGTTCCGGCCACCGGCAGACGCTCGTTCAGATCGCCCGCCATGATGCGGGCGGTAGAGACTGACATATTGTCGAGCCGGTGCAGCGCCGAGCGCCCGACGAGGAACCAGGCGATCAGCGCGCCGACACTCATCAGCCCGAGCGCCAGGATCAGGGCGTTGCGCACCACGAGACGAATGCGGTCGAGTTCGGTCTGGTCGCGGCCGACCAGAACCCGAAGCCCGTTGGGCAGTTGGATGACCTGCGCGATGGCGGAATGGTAGCGATCATCCGGGTCTTCGGTGAAGCGCGCATAGCGAAAGGCATGGCTGACGAAACCAGGATCGTCCAGCACGCCCGCTTCCAGGCTTTCGACATTGCCGGCGAGAATGCGGCCCGTGGCATCCGTCATCAGATAGAGCGATGCGCCGGGCTGGCGCGACCGCCGATCGATGCTGCGCACCAGACCGACCAAACCGGAATTTTGATAGATCCGCCCGAGTTCGTCGATCTCTTCGTTGATCGTGTCGCGGTTCTGCGTCTGAAGGATCGAAGCCGCCGAACCCGTGACGTAAAAAAGCAGAATGGCGGCGAAAACCGCGAAGAGGCAGAGGTAGATCGCCGAAAGGCGGAAGGCCGTGACCCGCCAGAGGTCACGGATGCGGGTCATGGTTCGCATGGGCTGGCCGATACGTGGCTGGGCTGCGCTCACCCCTGCCCCGGCCGCAGGATATAGCCGGAGCCGCGCACCGTATGCAGCAAGGGCTCTCCGACATCGCGCTCGATCTTGGAGCGAAGGCGCGAGATATGAACGTCGATCACGTTGGTCTGCGGGTCGAAATGATAGTCCCAGACATTCTCCAGAAGCATGGTGCGCGTCACCACCTGCCCCGCATGTTTCATGAGATATTCGAGCAGACGAAACTCGCGCGGCTGGAGGATGATCGTCTTGCCGCCGCGCTTCACCTCATGGGACAGCCGGTCGAGTTCGAGGTCGCCGACCTTGTAGGCCGTCTCCACATCCTTGGTCGCCCGGCGACGACCCAGCACCTCGACCCGCGCCAGAAGCTCGGAAAAGGCATAGGGCTTGGAAAGATAATCGTCGCCGCCCGCGCGCAGGCCCGTGACGCGATCGTCCACCTGGCCAAGCGCCGAGAGGATCAACGCCGGCGTCATGTTGCCCTTGTCGCGCAGGGCCGAGATCACCGAAAGCCCGTCCCGCTGCGGCAGCATCCGATCCACGACCAGAACATCGTAGGATTGGGTCTCGGCCATGTGCAGGCCCGTTTCCCCATCGGCCGCGTGATCGGGCACATGACCCGATTCCCGGAAAGCCTTCTGAAGATAGGAGGCGGCTTCGTTGTCGTCTTCGATCAAGAGGATGCGCATGGCATCGGATGTAGGCGAAAGCGCCGGCAGCGTCATCTGTCCCCTCCGTCAGGATCGTGCGATTCAACAAAAAAGGGCGGCGCCTCGTTCGAAAGCGCCGCCCCGACAGCATGGGAAGGGAGGTCAGCGCCTCCCCTCACCGGCTCAGCTGCCGGAGATCGGCAGGGCGACGAAGCGGTTCTGGTCGCCGTTGCGCAGTTGGAATAGAGCCGCCTTGCGGCCGCTGGTCGAGGCGCTCTTGATCGCGGTTTCGACGTCGCGCTGCGACTTCACCTGCGTTCCGTTCACGGCGACGATCGTGTCGCCGGCCGATACACCGCGCGAGGCCGCCTCGGAGTCGGGATCGACTTCGGTCACGACCACACCCTGCCCGTCGTCGGACGGGGTCAGCGTCAGGCCGTAGCCGCGCAGCGAGGACGGGTTCACCGGCACGCCGCCCGAGCCCGAGGTGTTGGAGGCTTCATCCAGCGAGGCGAGATTGCCGAGCTGCACCTTGATCTGCTTGGCGGCATTGTCGCGCCAGACGGTCACGTCGATGGAAGCGCCCGGCTTGAACTCGGCCACGCGGCGGGCCAGTTCGCGGGGGCTGGCGACCGTTTCGCCGTTGACGGCGGTGATCACGTCGCCGGTACGGATGCCGGCCTTGGTGGCGGGCGTCTCGTTGTCCGGCAGCGTCACGATGGCGCCATGCGTGTTGGCAAGGCCCAGCGCCTCGGCGATATCCTTCGTCACCGGCGCGATCTGCACGCCGAGCCAGCCGCGCTGCACGTTGCCGTTTTCACGCAGCGACTGGATCACCGACTGCGCCGTGGATGCGGGAATGGCGAAGCCGATGCCGACCGAACCGCCCGAGGGCGAGAAGATGGCCGTGTTGATGCCAATCACCTGCCCCTGAAGGTTGAAGGCCGGACCGCCCGAATTGCCTCGGTTCACCGGCGCGTCGATCTGGAGGAAGTCGTCGTAAGGGCCTGCGCCGATGTCGCGGCCACGGGCCGAGACGATGCCCGACGTGACCGAGCCACCGAGGCCGAACGGGTTGCCGACGGCCACGACCCAATCGCCGACGCGGACCTTGGAATCATCGGCCCAGCCGACATAGGTAAACTTGGTGTTGGGGGCATCGACCTTCAGCAGCGCCAGATCGGTGCGCTTGTCCGCGCCGACGAGCTTGGCCTGATATTCCGTGCCGTCGTTCAGGACGATCGTGTAGTTCGTGCCACCTTCCACGACGTGGTTGTTGGTGACGATATAGCCGTCATCCGAGATGAAGAAGCCGGACCCTTGTGCCATGCCTTCGCGCGGCGCGCGGCGCGGCGCACGCTGGCCGGGCGCGCCCGGACCGCCGTTCGGATTGCCGAACTCGAAGAAGCGGCGCAGCGGATGGCCTTCGGGCAGGTTCTCGAAAGGCGAGCCCTGCTGTGCGTCACCGCGATCGGCCGCGTCCTCGATCTTTTCCTTCACTCGAACCGAGACGACGGCCGGCGAGACCTTCTCGACCACATCGGCGAAACCCGCGCTCTGGCCCGCCGGATTCACTTGCACGGCCTGCGCATAGGACGGCGTGGTGTTGGCGATGACGCCGCCCGAGAAGGCGAGGCCGGCGACACCGGCAGCCAGCACGGCGGCGGACAGGCGGCGCTTCGTCTTGGTCGTGATCGTATGGGTCATGAACACTCTCGCTGGTTCCGATCTCGGCGGCAGCGGCCATTGCTCGCTGCTTCTATGTCTCGGAAGCTAGTGGATCGAAGATTACGGCAAGTTTTCGAAGGCATGAAAGCTTGTTAACCTCGGAGACCCACTGAGCTTTCGTTTTCGCGCGGCGGCTCGCGGGCGTCCATCCGGTCCAACGCCTCAGCCACCGCGCGCTCCTCCGCCGCACTGAGCGGCGCAGGCCCGGATGTTTCACGTCGGCAAGAGAAAAATAGAAAGGTGCCGCCGGCCAGCAAGAGCAGGACCGGCGTTCCCCAGAGGATCAGCGTTTGCGGCTCGAAACGCGGGCGCAGAAGCACAAACTGGCCGTAGCGCGCCACGAGATAATCCAGCACCTTCTCGTCGCTGTCGCCCGCGAGAAGGCGCTGGCGCACGAGAACCCGCAGATCCTTGGCGAGCGGGGCATCGGAATCGTCGATGGACTGGTTCTGGCAGACCATGCAGCGCAGCTCGGCCGAAAGGGCGCGGGCGCGCGCCTCCATTCGAGCGTCGGGAAGAACTTCATCCGGCTGCACCGCCGGGGCCGATGTGGCAGCGAGGCAGGACAAGACCGCCGCGACCATCAACGCCTTCGAGCGCGAAACGCTCATGCTCACGCCGCCTTCGGCCGCGCTGACGATCGGCGCGCCGGCGCACCGACGCGCAGGCGGCGGTCCGCGAGGGATACGAGGCCGCCGAGCGACATGGCCACGGCACCCAGCCAGATCAGCGTCACAAATGGCTTGTACCAGACGCGCACGACCGTCGCTCCGCCATTGGCCGCCGCATCGCCCAGCGCGATATAGATCTGGCTGAAACCGCGCGTGTGAATGCCGGCTTCCGTCGTCGGCATCTGCCGCGCGGGATAGAGACGCTTGGAGGATTCGATCACGCTGCCGGGCACACCGTCGCGGATCAAGGTGAAGCGGCCGACCTCCTCGTGATAGTTCGGCCCTTCGCGAGGGCTCAGACCCTCGAAGCGCACGATCGCCCCGCCGGCCATCAACGTGTCCCCCGGCGCCATGGTGGTGATCGTCTCGGTGCTGAAAGCGCTGACGGACACGACGCCGAACAGCGTCACGCCGAGCCCGAAATGGGCGATCGCCGTCCCAAAGGCGGAGCGTGGCAAGCCGACGAGGCGACGCAGCGCAAGGCGCGGCCCGGCCTTCGGTAAGCCAGCGCGCGCGGCAAGATCGCACAGGCTGCCGACCAGCAGCCAGACAGCGAGGCCGAAGCCCAACGCCGCCAGAATACGCGTCCCCTGCGTGACGGCCAGAACAATCACCATGGCGACCAGAGCCGCGCCGATGGCGACATAGAGCCGTTGTGCAGCTGCCCAAAGGTCTCCGCGCTTCCACGCGAGCAGCGGGCCGAAGGGAACCGCAAAGAGAAGCGGCACCATGAGTGGTCCGAACGTGGCGTTGAAGAAGGGCGCGCCAACGGAAATCTTGGTGCCGGTCGTGACCTCCAGCGCCAGCGGATAGAGCGTGCCGGTCAGAACCGTCGCCGTCGCCGTCGTCAGGAAGAGGTTGTTGAAGACCAGCGCGCCTTCGCGCGAGATCGGCGCGAACAGCCCGCCGCTTTCGAGCTCGCTCGACCGCCAGGCGAAGAGCGCCAGCGAGCCGCCGATGAAGACGCAGAGGATGGCGAGGATGAACACGCCGCGCTCAGGGTCCACCGCGAAGGCGTGAACCGAGGTCAGGACGCCGGAGCGCACGAGGAAGGTGCCAAGCAGCGACAGGGAGAAGGTCAGGATCGCCAGAAGCACCGTCCAGACCTTCAGCGCCGAGCGCTTTTCCATAACCAGCGCCGAGTGGAGCAGCGCCGTGCCCGAGAGCCAAGGCATGAAGGAGGCGTTCTCGACCGGGTCCCAGAACCACCAGCCACCCCAGCCAAGTTCGTAATAAGCCCAGTAGGAGCCCATGGCGATGCCGGCCGTCAGGAAGACCCAGGCGATCAGCGTCCAGGGCCGCACCCAGCGCGCCCAAGCCGCGTCGATCCGCCCGTCGATCAAGGCGGCGACCGCGAAGGAAAAAGCGATCGAGAAGCCGACATAGCCGAGATAGAGCAGCGGCGGATGAATCGCGAGGCCGATGTCCTGAAGGATCGGGTTGAGATCCTGCCCCTCGAAGGGTGCGGGCACTGCGCGGGTGAAGGGGTTGGACGTCAGCAGAATGAACAGAAGGAAGGCCACCAGAATCCAGGCCTGAACCGACAGGACATTGGCCTTGAGACTCGCCGGCAGGTCCGCGCCGAACGAGGCGACCAACGCGCCAAAAAAGGCAAGGATCAGCACCCAGAGGAGCATCGACCCTTCGTGGTTCCCCCAGACGCCCGACACCTTGTAGAGCATGGGTTTCAGGGAATGGCTGTTCTCGACCACGTTCAGAACCGAGAAGTCCGACGTCACATAGGCAAAGGTCAGCGCGCCGAACGCGAAGGCCAGAAGAGCGAAACAGGCGAGCGACGTGATGCCTCCCGTTTCCATCAGCCGGCTATCCCCCGTGCGGCTGCCGAGAAGCGGTAGGACGGATTGCACCAGCGCCAGCCCGAGAGCCAGGACCAGCGCGAAATGGCCGAGTTCGACGATCACAGGCCCGCTCCGGTCGAGGCCGGCGCACCGGCTTTGGAAGCGGTGGGTCGCTCACTCGCAACCACGGCGCCGTCCTTCCAGAGGCCGCGCGCCTTCATGTCGTCCACGACCTCCTTGGGCATATAGGTCTCGTCATGCTTGGCCAGCACGGTGTCCGCCACGAAGACATGATCGGGGCCGATCGTGCCTTCCGCAACGACGCCCTGCCCTTCCCGGAAGAGATCGGGCAAAAGGCCGGAATAGCGCACGAGCACGCTTTCAACCGTATCGGTCACGCGAAAGCGCACGGCCTGACCGGCGCCCCGCTCCACCGTTCCGCTTTCCACCAGCCCGCCAAGACGGATGCGCTGGCCCTCGACCGGAGGGCGCGTGGCAAGATCGGTCGGGGAATTGAAGAAGGCGACGCTGTCGGACAAGGCCGTCAGCACCAGAGCCAAGGCGGCTCCGACGACGAAAAGGATGCCGAAGATCGAAGTCAGGCGCTTTTGCTTGCGGGTCATCGCGTCGTCGCATCTCCCGAGAGGTTGAGGCCGAGCGACCTGGCAAGAGCGAGAAGCAACTTACCGTCTGCGGTTTCAGGAGGAAAGACGCCGAGCGCCCTGCGACCAGCCGCCTCGGCCTTCGCCTTGTCTCCGAGCACCGCATAGGAGCGGATCAACCGCGTCCAGCCATCCGCATCATCAGGTGCGGCGTCGAGGCGGCTTGCGAGTTGCGCGACCATGCCTTGGATCATGGCTTGGCGGTCGGTATCGCTGAGTTGCCCGGCCACTTCGATGGCGGCGGCATCAGGGCCGGGCGGCGGGTTGCCGAGCTTGGCTTCCGCGTCCCTCAATGCGCCCTGCGCCAGCGCGAGCCAGGGCGCGCCAGCCGGTGAGACATCGATCAGCGAGGCCCACGCGTCCTTGGCTTCGGCGTATCGCCCCGTCTGCGACAGACCGAGAGCGAGATAGAATCGAGCGGCGGGAAGGTTGGGATCGAGCGCCAGCGCGGCTTCGAAGGCTTGGCGCGCCTCCAACGTCACCTCGCCGCCGGCCTTCTGCACCAGAGCCTCGCCCAAGCCGGCCTGCGCAGCAGCGCTCGGCGGCCCCAGCCTCAGAATATTGCGATACGCCGTCGCAGCCTTGTCCGCGTCTCCGAGCCGCAGATAAACCGGCGCCGCGACATTCCAGCCCGTCAGATCGTCCGGCCGCTCGGCCAGGCGTCGCTCCACAGCGGCCATCATGGCGGAAATGTCGGACGGCTGCGCGGGAGGTGCGCGGCCGGCCAAAGGCTGGTCGCTCATATCAGGCGAGCCGGCCCGATCATAAAACAGAAAGGTGCCGACCGGCAGCAGCAGGGCCACCGCGAGCCCGGCGAGGATCGCCAGCCGCCCGTTCCGGTCTCCACCTTCCGATGCGGCAGCCTTCACCGCCTCTTCGGACTTCAAAAGCCGGCGCGCGATCTCGGCCCGTGCTGTTGTGGCCTCGTCAGCGCCGATGGCGCCGCGAGACAGGTCCGCCTCGAGTTCGGCGAGTTGCGCGCGATAGACCTCGGCGTCATGCAGCGGGCGCGGCGAAACCGCCGATCCGTGTGTGCGCAGAAGCGGGCGGATCGTCGCGGCGGTCGCGAGCAGGGTCATGATGGCGGCGACAAACCAGAACAATGGGTCTCTTCCCTCCCCGCCGATCGAAAGAACGACGGACCATGCCGCAACTCGAGCGGACATAGCTGCTCTAGCAAGGGCCGCCGCCGATGCCTATTCACATCGCTCTCAAGATCAGCCGACGGGCGTCCAGCCCTCGGCGCCGGAGCGGCAGGCCGTGCCGACCTGACGCGTCGTCGCGCTGCCTTTGGTGATCACATGCGTATAGCCGCGGCAATCCTGCGAGCCGATCCGATAAAGCTGCGTCGGCACCACCTCGCCGCGATACCCGTCGGCCGACCAGGGCACGGCCTGCCCGACCGCCCCAAACTGCAAGGCCTGATACTGCGCCGCAAGGGCTCCCTGCTCGGCGCGACCCGACAGCGCGACATTGCCAGTCTTGGGCAGGCTGGGGCGCAGCGCCAGCGCGCCGGGCGGCAGCGGCGCTACCGGGGCGCTCGTCAACGCCGCGCCGGACGAGAGGCAACCGCCCAGAAAGAGCGACGCGAGCAGGGCTGCGGAGGTCTGAAATGCACGGCGCATGAACCAGCCTGATACCGACCGGACCAAGCCTGAACGACCCGCTCCGGAAAATCCGAACATTTCAGGAGATCGGCGCATCCCCCGAGCGAGGCAAGGTCAGGCAGGCCCGCAATCCCCCGAATTCGGATCGCTCCAGTTGAAAACCGCCGCGGTATTGCAAAACGGTCTCAGCCACGATCGACAGGCCGAGCCCGCTGCCGGGCACGGTCTCGTCGAGGCGCCGGCCCCGTTTCGTGGCCTCCACGATCTCCTCGGGCGTCAAACCCGGACCATCGTCCGAGACGGTGACGGCAAAACTCGCCGTGTCCGACACCGCCAGCGTCAGTTCGATGCGGCTGCGCCCATATTTCGCGGCATTCTCCAGGAGATTGCCGAGCATCTCCTCCAGATCCTGCTGCTCGCCGGCAAACACCAGCCGCTCCGCCGCCGGATCGATCCGGGCATCGATGCGAAAGCCGGGGTTGAGCTTCACCATCACGCGCAGCAGCCGATCCACGACGGGGCGAACCGGCGTGCGGGCGATCGCGCTTTCGCCACCGGCCGCAATGCGGGCGCGGTCGAGATAGTGCTGGACATGGGCCTGCATCCGCTCGCCCTGCTCGCGCAGCACCCGCCCCCGCTCGCCGCCGATGGCGCCGGCTTCGTTCAGGAGCACGGCAACCGGCGTCTTCAGCGCATGGGCGAGATTGCCGACCTGCGTTCGGGCACGCTCGATGATGCGCCGGTTGCTGTCGATCAGCGCGTTCATCTCGGCGGCCAGCGGCTGAATTTCCGTGGGGAAGCTCCCCTCCAGCCGCTCCCGCTCGCCCGCGCGCACGGATGCCAGCGAGCGCTGGACGACGGAAAGCGGGCGCAGTCCATAAAGAATGGCAAGAGCATTGATCACGGTCGAACCCAGCCCGAAAAGGCCGAGATAAAGGGTCAGCGAGCGGTTGAAGGCCGCAATGTCGGCGTCGAGCGTGCTCGCATTGCCCATCACGCGAAAGCGCGCGGCGTGGTTCTCGCCATCCAGAACCACCTCGGCCTCTTCGACATAAAGCGTCTCGCCGTCGAGCCCGGGTACGCGGTAATCGCGGCGATATTGCATGTCGAAGGGCGCAGCCGTCTCCGGCACGTCGGCGATCCGCGCCCGCCCGAGCGAGAAGGATGTGAGCCGTCCCGTCGTATTGGCGCTGGCTGAGAGAACCTCCCAGTACCAGCCCGACAAGGGCTGCGAATAGGCGAGATCGCCGAGATCGGGCACGCCGCGCAGCGCGCCGTTCTCGTCCACCGTCACGGCGTTGACGAGGTTGAACAGCTGTGCGCGCACCACCGCTTCGAAGCCCGATTGAGCCGTGCGCTCGTAGAGCTGTGAAATCAGGCCGCCGATCACCAGAAAGGCCGCGATGGCCCAGAGGCTCGACATGCCGACGACGCGAACCGTCAGGCTGCGGCCCCAGCCGCCTGGGCCCTTGAAAATCGGCACGGCCCCTATCCCGAGCTCCGCATCCGATAGCCGAGGCCGCGAACCGTCTCGATCAGATCGATGCCGAGCTTGCGGCGCAGCCGGCCGACGAAGACTTCGATCGTGTTGGAATCGCGGTCGAAATCCTGATCGTACATATGTTCCGTCAGCTCGCTGCGCGAAACGATCTCGCCCTGATGATGCATGAGATAGGCCAGAAGCCGATACTCGTGCGAGGTCAGCTTCAGGGGCGTCCCATCGATCGTGGCGCGAGAGGATTTGGTGTCGAGGCGCAGCGGCCCGCAATGAATTTCGGACGAGGCGTGGCCGGCCGCACGGCGGATCAGGGCGCGCAGCCGGGCCAGCACCTCCTCCATATGGAAAGGCTTGGCGACATAATCGTCCGCACCCGCGTCGATACCCGCCACCTTGTCGCTCCAGCGATCGCGCGCCGTCAGAAGCAGAACCGGCATGGTGCGCCCGTCGCGCCGCCAGCGTTCCAGAACGCTGATCCCGTCCATCTTCGGCAGGCCGACATCGAGGATCACGGCGTCGTAAGGCTCGGTGTCTCCGAGAAAATGTCCGTCCTCGCCGTCCGAGGCGCTGTCCACGACATAGCCAGCCGCGCGCAACGCTTCGCCCAGTTGGCGGCTCAGTTGCGCGTCATCCTCAACGACCAAGATACGCATCGGCTCTCCGGTTCGGCGTTTCGATTCGTGCCGATCTATTGCGGAATCGTGATCGTCTGACGGCGGGGCCGGCTGCCATCGCGCGCCGGCACCAAGACCGTGACGACGCAGACCGTCCGCCCGCCTTGATCGGCGATCTGGACCGACAGAACCTGGCCGCCGCTCTGCGCGGCGGCCTGCGCGGCGGCGGCGGAGCAGCCGCCTTGGGCCAGAAGCTCCGGCCGCTCAAAGGTGGCGGCCGGGCCATGCGTCCAGGCCGCCGCCGATCCCGACGCGGACCAGTTCGCGGAGGCAGGCGCGGCCGCCGCCCAAAGCGAAAGGCCGGCGATGAGAAGGGAGAGAGGCGTTCGACGGGTCATCGGCTTTCCCGGTTCATGTCCTCCTTCTTCTAGGCGCTGGCCGCTGAATGTCGAATGAATGTCGGAAATTCGCCTCTTTCCGTCAGCGGATTTCCGATCGCGCCTGGAAGCGCCCGAGGATTGCCACCGCCGCGCCGATCGCCGAGGCCAAAGCCGCCAGTGTGCCGGCCAGCTGGTCCTGCGAGAGCCCGTCCAGTTCGAAGCCGCGCAGCGCCGCGAGGCTCGCGCCCATCGAAACGAGCGCGCCCCAGACCGTCTTGGATTTCCACCAGTCTTTGGTGTCGTTCATATATCCTCCTGAAAGTGCTGTTTCATGCCAATGTTGCAAAAGAGATGCGCCTCGCCTCACCAGGGCCGACACTGGCGCTGACCTGCGCCACGGCGATGTCGAGCCGTGTGCCGCCGGATGGGAGCACCGCGCGCCAGACCGAAGCCTCGACCCGCAAGGCCGGCTCCCCGGCGTCGAGAGCGAGGTTCGAGCCGCCTTCGGCCGACAGGGTTACGCGATAGGCCTCGCGCTCCTCGCCGAGCGGCATGTCCGCCTCGTCCCAGCCTTCGACAGCGGCTCGGCTGCGGCGAACCCATTGGAGCGACAGCGTTCCATCCGCTGCGATCCGCCCGGTCAGATGGCAAGGCGACAGCGGCTGAAGCGCGCGCCGGCCGAGCGCAACCGTCTGCCGGTCGGCCGCCTCGTCACCCAAGGGTCGGCCGGAGGGCGCGGCCAGCCAATGCCGCTCCATCCCGAGACCGGAAACGGCGGCGGGAACCGGCGCACAGGCCCCGTCCAGGAGAACGAAGGCCGCGCCCTTCGGATGCCCGGCCCGCATTGCCGCCTCCGTTCCGTTGAGCGCACGCAGCAGATGGCGCAGGCGGAAGCGCGCCGGCGCGACCTCTTCGGACTCGCCGAACTGGATCACTTCCCAGGCCCCCGAGGCCGAGCGGATCGCCGCCCGGTTCGCGCCCGCCATCAGCGCCGCCTCCGGCACGGAGGACAGGGCACCGAAAGCGAGTTCCACGACAGGTGCATGGGTGCGGTCGAAGACGCCTTCGCGCCCCGCCCCGAGCGGCTGGGCCAGCGCACCGAGCGTCGCGGGTCTCCCGATGCGGGCGAAGCTTTGAAACCCCGTATCCGTCACGGAAGCGAAGAGGTCGAGCGGCACGAAGGGCCGGCTCATGGCCGCCACCGCCGCGCCGCCGATCCCTTCGATCTCGGGCAGGTCCATCCAATGCACCACAGGGCGGGAGGCGAAGGCGGGCTGGACGGAAGCCGGAGCTTGCACATTCCCCGCCTCCACCGGGCGCGGAACGAGACTGCGAAGGCGGGACGCCTCGACGCGCCGAAGCAAGCCATCCTCGATCCGCTCGATCCGCCAGACGTGCTCGCCACCCGGCAGACGAACATGGTCCCCCGGAGACAATCCCAGCGCTGCGGGAGACAGCGCGAAGCTTGCAGTCTCGCGCTCGCCTGTTTCCCGGTCGAGAAGATCGGCGGCGAGCCGCCGGGCCTGCCCCTCCGAGAGAACGATCGGCAGTTCGACATCGACCTGCTTCGGCCGGTCGGCATCGCCGAGCGCCGCTTCCGCCACGCCCGATTGATAGGCCCGCGCCGGGTCGCTGAAGCCGACCAGAACCTCCTCCGCCATCTCGCTCGGCTCGGCTCGGCGAACCTCCAGGGGCGGCGCATCCCCCTCGTCCGCCAGCGCCTCCAGCAAGACGTCCCGCCCCCGCCGCGCCATGGAGCGAAACCGCAGGCGACCGCCTTCCGACCGTGCTTCGACGCCCGCTAGGCGCAGCAGTTCTTCCAACTCGGCCCGCGCCGAGCCCGGCCCCGGCACGAGAAAGCCGCCGAGATCGCCATCGACCTCCGCCGTATCCCCCAACGCGAACCCGTGATCGTGCAAAAGATGATCGATGAGCCCGTCCAGCGGCGCGCGGCCGAGACGGCCGGTCAGCCAATGGCCACGCTCCCAATTGCCGCCATCGGCCCAGACATCGGCCCGGTCGGGAAAGGCGGGAGCCGGCCGCGCGTCCCAGCACCAGACATGAATGGTCTCCGGCGGCACCATGCGGCCGCCATAGATCGGCGACACCGGATTGTTAGCCGCCTCGAAGCCGGCCGCCGCCGGGTTCCAATGGCGCAGATGCGCTTCCAGAAAGCGGCGCTGCGCGAGATCGTCCCGCCCGCCGTTGGAGAAATGCGGCCAGGCGCTTTCCGCCGATTTCGGATCGTAGAAAACGTTGGGCTGGTTCGCCCCTTTGTCGATCGCCGGGCAGCCGAGTTCGGTGAACCAGATCGGCTTCGACATCGGCACCCAGGCCGTCGGTTGCGCCTGCTCCACGCCGCCGCGTCGCTCCACATGCGGGTTCGACCACCAGCTTTTCAGATCCTTGGCACGGAAGACCCAAGGCTTGCCGAGCCCGTCGCTGATCGGGCTGCGCTGCCCCGCGCGCCGCGCCGCTTCGCTCGGATAGAACCAGTCGAAATATTCGCCGCTTGCGACCCCCTGTCCCAGCGCCTCCCGATCATAGGGCGACGGCATTTCTCCCGCCGCGTCGCCGTCGCGCCAGTCGGCGAGCGGCAGGTAATTGTCGATCCCAATCGCCCCGATCGCCGGGTCGCTCCAGAGCGCATCGAGCTGAAAGAACACGTCGCCCGAGCCGTCCTGCGGCTGGTAGCCGAAATATTCGCTCCAATCGGCGGCATAGGTGACGAGCGTCGCGGGCAGAAGCGCCTTCACCTCCCGCGCCAGCGTCACCAGCCCGTCCACGAAGGGAAAGCGTCCCGCCTCGTCGCGCAGAGACGTGAGCCCGCGCATTTCGGAGCCGATCACGAAGGCATCGACCCCGCCCGAAAGCTTGGCCAGATGCGCGGCATGCAGGATCATGCGCCGGTAGGACCATTCGGGCGCGCCGCCATAGGTCACCTCGCGTCCCGCCACCGCGAAGTCGGACACCTTCGCCTGTCCCAGAAAACGCGCGATGTCGCCCCGTGCCGCAGCCGTCCGATCAGCCGAGCCTTTGCGACCCGGTGCCAGATCGAGCGTCATCCGGCCGCGCCATGGATAGGGTGACTGCTCCGCCCCACCATAGGGATCGGACTGTCCATTGCCAGCCGGCACGTCCATCATCAGGAAGGGATAGAGCGTCACCTTCAGCCCGCGCCCGCGCAATTCGGCGATAGCCCGTAGCACGCCCGCATCCGATGGCGTGCCGCCATAGGCCGGCGCGCCATCGATCTGGCTGACGAGCCGCGCCTCGTCCCGCGTCACGCCGCCCCCGCGCCAAGGCACCGTCTCGTCGCGTTGGCGCACCTCGACGCCCGGTCGCACGCTCGCATGGCCGACACGCAGATCGTCCGCGAACCAACTCACCACGAGCGCAGCGCGCTCCAGGCGTGGGCAAAGCGCCGTCAACTCATCCAGCGAGGCAGTGAGATCGCTCGGGCCATGCAGCATATTGCGGTTGATGAGCCGATCCTCGCCGGGGCCGACCCGCTCACGCACGGCCAAGGGGTCGAGCCCGTGTTCCGTCGCGCCGGGAATGATCGTGATGGCCCGCAGCCCCGCTTCCAACTCGCCGACGGGCCGGATCACCTCGCAGGACATCTGCGGAATACGGTTGCCCCATCGCTCCAGCGGCAGTCGCTCGAACACGATATAGGCGAGCCCGCGATAGGCCGGCGCATTGCCTCGCCCCTGCCGGGCCTCGATCAGCGGGTCGGGTTCCTGGTCCTCCGTTCCTTTGTGCAGGCGCCACGTCACCAGCGGTAGGTCGAGTTCCTCGCCATCGGCCCAGATGCGCCTGACATGGGCGATCGGCCCTTCGCACAGGCCGATCGCGACATTGCCGAAATAGCTATAGGTCGTCACCTCGCCGCGCCCGCGCGCGGAACCCTTGCCGCCCGTGCGCTCGGTGGTCGCCACTTCCTCGAAGCGTGTGGTCCAGATCACCTGCCCTGCGATCCGGGCCGTGCCGTAGAGGCGCGCGACGCCCGCCCCCTCGTCCGCCTCCATGATGCGGCTCGCCGTCAGACGCGGCCCCTGCCGCTTCGTGCGTGCGCCAAACAGCGCGCCATCGATGGCCGAGCCGCCCAGCGCCCCGATGGCCCGCCCGGCCATCGCCCCGAAGGGCCCGCCGATCAGGCCGCCGAGCGCGCCGCCGGCCGCCTGCAAGAGGATGGTCGCCATGGATCAACTCCGCTCGATGAACTGGAAAAACCCCGCGATCCGCCCGGCCCAGCCCGGCGTCAGCGGCGAGGAGACGACCGAAGCGCCCTCATAGGCATGGATCAGCCGCAGGCTTGGGCCCGCGCTCTCGTCCAGAATGCCGCAATGCTGCGCCGGCCGGCCGCGCCGCCAGCGAAACAGCACGAGATCGCCCGGCGCGGCCGACGCGCGCTCCACGGGATGAAAGTAGCGACGCGCCGCCTCCATCATCGGGTCGCCCGAACCCGTCTCGGCCCAGTCCGTGCTGTAAGGGCCGGGGCGCTCGGGCTCCGCGCCATAGACCTCGCGCCAGATTCCGCGCACGAGGCCGAGGCAATCGCAGCCGACGCCCGCCCGGCTGCCCTGATGGCGATAGGGCGTTTCGAGAAAGCCGCGCGCGGCGGAAAGAACCCGCGCCCGCATCACGGCACCACCGGCGAGCCGTCATGCAGCCCGTCGCTCTTGGCGATGTTCAGCGCCGCGTCCGCGCCCGGCAGATGCGGGAAGCCGCGAAAGTTCACGCTGTTGCCGAAGCGATCCCGGCAGGTGGCGAAGGCCCGGTCGCAGCCGGCCAGGAGACGAAGCCGGCTGCCGATGGCGGGAACCTGCGCGGGCATCCGCGCGAGAAACGCCAGCAGCGTCCCCACCTCCGCACCGTCCATCAGCCCCCGCAGCGGCACCGCCTCGCCGCTCGCACCCAAGAGAATTCGACCCTGCGCGAAGAGCCCCTGATCAGCTCGCGCGATCGGCTCCACCGGCCGGATCACGAGCCGTTCGGCGCTACCCGCCACGAGATCGACAGGCCGTGTCCAAGGGCCGAGATCGACGCCGCAGCGCCGGTCCCCCAACACAGCGTCGCAGCGTCGGCGATAGGTGCGCCCGCGCTGCCGGTCGAGCCGCGCCGCGAGCCCGCGCAACTCGGCACGAAAGCCACCCGGCCCGCGCGTCACCTCGCCGAGATCGGCGCTGTCCATCAGGACGTGATGGGCGGGCTCCTGCCAATCGACGCGAAACGTCTCGACACTCGCGCCGTCGAACAAGCCCCGCTCCACCTCCTCCTCGCGGATCGCCTCGTCGGCAAAGCCGCCCTCCACGGCCTCCGTTCCCGCGCTTAAGCCGCGCGCCGTCTCGCTTTCGCCCGATGTCCAGCCCGTGCGGGCGCGAAACAGCGTGCCGGCGAATTGGAGGTCTTCGTCATGGTCGGTGAAGCCGAACACCGCTCCGTCCCGCCGCGTCAGACGCCAGGCGCTCGCCAGCGTCGTCGCCGGCTGCTTCAGCCGTGCCTGAAAGGCGTCGGACAGCACTTTCACGGGCGGATCTCCACAAGCGGAATGGACGGAATGTCGCCGGCTTCGAAGGCAGCGAGATTGACTGCGAGATGGTCGATGTCGAAGCGCACGGGCACGTCGAATTCGAAACCCGCCGTGATGGTGCGGCCCGCCGCCGGCGGGGCCTTGAGGGTCACGAGGCCCGTTGCCGGATCGACTGCGGCCTCGGCGGGCGCGCCATCCACCGCGACGCGGACACTGGCCGCGACCGGCGTTCGGATCGGCCTGACATAGGCCCCCTCGCCCTCGCCATAGCGCTTCACGAGTTGGAAGCTCGATGTGGAGCCGTCCCCCGTTCCGATCCGCTGGTCGAGCGCCGTCACGCCCTGCCCCCAGCGCGCGGACGAGGCGTCGAGCGGGTCGCGAAAGCGAAAGCCCACCAGCCGCCCGCGCCGCGCCTCGAAGAAATCGAGAACGCGCATGAGGTCGCCGAGGCTCTTCACGCCCGATCCCGCGTCGTAGCGCCGCCAGGAATGGCGGCCGCGCTGGTTGCGGTTCTCATAGCCGGTGGAGAGGCGCACGATGTCGGTTCGCCGTTCCGGCCCGCCCGAGGTTCCGAAGGCCACCGAAATCGGGAACCGCTCCTCGCTGAAAGAGGCGATGCCCATCAGAGCCCCCGCTGCCCGCGCAGCGCCGCGCGCGCCAGCATGGCCTGAAGCTGCGTTTCGGCCTTGCGGAAGCTTGCAGCGTCCGGCGTCGACACGTTGAAGACGACGGAAGTGACACCGCGCCGACCGCCCTCGACGGCAACGCCGAGCGAGCCGTCGGCGCCGCGCTTCAGCGGCATGATCGCCTCCGCGCCCGCCTCGCCCATCAGCCCGACCTGCCCGCCGGCCGGAAAGAAGCTCGGCGCGCGCACGACGCCGCCCTTGGCGAAGGGCACGATCCCGCCCGTCTGCCCGCCGCCCGGTGCAGAACTCGCACCGCCGGAGAGCCCGGAGAGAACCTGCCCGAACGCGTTGCCAGCCAGTTGCGTCAGCGGTTTCAAGGCGGCGTCCAGCGCGATCGCCGAGATGCGCCCGCCCAGCCCCCTCAAGACGCCATCGAGCGAGCGCCCGCCGCCGACCGCGCCTTTCAGCGCCGTCGAGAGCGCCGCGCCAAAGCGATCGGCGCGGGCGGAGAGATCGGTCAGCGCCCGCTCGAAGCCGCTCGTGTCGGCTTCCACCGCAATACGCATCGTATCGACGGCGTCCCCGCCGTTTCCAACACTCATGTCATCTCCAGTCGGGATAAAGGGCCAAAAGCTGGTCGAGCCGCTCGCGGCTCGGCGCGGCCGCACGGGTTCGGGAAAAGGGCGCGACGAGGGCGGCGAGTTCGCGCGGCGTCAGAGCCCAGAAATCGCGCGGACTGAGGCGAAACGTGCCGAAGCAGAGCGCCATCGCCTCGTCCCAAGGAAAAGCCGCCGCGTCCGGCTGCGGCCCGGCCGGCGCGGCGGCGCTCAAGGGCGGGCGGTGGTGTCTCCCCCCAGCCCGAAGGCCGCTTCCAGAAGCGCGCTCGCCGCCCCTACAGCGCCCGCCGCGCCGCCCTCGAAGCGCATCGCGCCGACCTCCGCATCGCTCACCGCCTCGCCCGCACCGCGAAGCCCTGCGCCGATGATGCGCGTCAGGTCGAAGGCCGACAGCCGACCGGAGCCGAAGCGCGCCGCCAGCGCGGAAATGTCGTCCAGCGCGAAGGCGGCCTCCAGTTCGGCCAGCGCGCCAAGCGTCAGGCAGAGCACGCGCTCGCGCCCGTCGATCACAGCGGCGATCTCGCCGCGCCTGCGATTGGCCGCCATCACAGCGCCTCGAAACTCAGCGCACCGGCTGATTCCAGCGTCAGCTCGAAGGCGATTTCGCCATTGTGCTCGCCGGAATATTCGAGCGCCGTCACCTGAAACGGCCCGCTCACTCGGCCGAAATCGGGAATGATCGCCTGAAAGGCCCCGATCCGCCCTTCGAAGAAGAGCTTGCGCACCGCCATGTCGGAGGCCGCGTCCTTGAAGATGCCCGCGCCCGACAACGCCGCGCGCTGCACGCTCGCCCCGCCCAGAAGCTCGCGCCAGCGCCCGGCGCTGTCGCTATTGGTCACGTCCACCGTTTCCGCGTTGAACGAGATGCGCCGCGAGCGAAGCCCCGCCACGGTCTGAAACGTGCCGCTGCCCTCCGCGTCGAGTTTGAGAAGAAAGTCCTTGCCCCTTTGCGCGCCCATGCGAACCGTCCGAATTCGAGCAACAAAAAAGGGCGGCTCGAAAGCCGCCCTCGCGTGAGATGAAACTGAGTGGAGCGATTAGGAGGCCAGCGGCTCCGTCACCGCGCGAAAGCGCATGATGCCGTGATAGGTCGGCGAATCCGCCTCCTGCCGCGCTTCGGCGAATTGAAGTTGGAGATTGACCAGCCGGTGCGTTTCCAGCGGCAGCGTCGCGTCGTTCAGCCGTTCGGAGATCTTATCCATGATCTCGTAGGTTTCCTGCTTCGACCCGCCCTTGGCCCAGACATGCAGGGTCAGGATATGCTCTGCCCCATCTTCGGTGCCGGTGGACCAGTCGATGACGGCCGTGCGACCCAGCGTCAGATAGGGAAAGCTCGCCTTTTCCGGCACGTGGTCGAACACTTTCGGCCCACCGAGAAGCTTGGTCAGCGCCGGGTCGCCCGTCAGCGCTCCCACGATGGTCGTCTGCAATTCCGCGCTGGGATGCGACATGCTCCAAAGCCCTTCCGATGTCCGCGATCACACCTGATACATTTCATAATATGACGTGACAGTGCCGCCCGCCATGTCCGATTCGTTAATTTTTCGTGAGGGTTTGGACGCCGCATCGGAGGCTGCTGCAAAAGCTGCGGCGCGGCCCGCCTCCTCGATCCGCTTCGCCAGCCTCGCGCGTAGCGCACGTGCCATCGCCCGTCGCAGCGCCTCCTTGCGCAGCGTCGCGCGCACCGCCCCGATCACGCCTCCTCCTCGCAGCGGCACACGAGCCAGCGTCTGGTCTCGTCGGGGTCGAGCAGGCTGCGGATCAGGAGCCGCCGCCCGCGCAGGCGAAAGGCCATGCCGCGCTCCAGCCCGGCGCGAAAGCGCAGCGTCACGCGGTGCGTCAGCGTGCCGATCCGCTGGCCGAACCGCTCCTCCGCTTCGGCCTTGAGCGGCTCCACCCGCACGGAGGTTTCCGCCACCTCCACCCATGTGTCGCGCGCGCCACCGAACGCGTCCGTGACCGGCTCGTTGCGTTCGATCGCCGCGCGCTGCGTGAGAAGGCTCGGGTCGAGAAACTGCGTCGCCATGTCAGAGCCTCGGCGCGCGAAAGGGCGACATCAGCGCCCGCGCCAGCGGCGGCATGAAGGCCGGCTGCAAACCGGAGCCGACCGCACCCCGCGTCTCAAAGCTCGCCGCCGCCAGCCTGATGATGGCGAGCTTCAGCGCGTCCGGCACCTCGGCCTTCGCCTGCCCCGCGCGGATTTCGACCTCGACCCCGTTCTGCGCGCGGTGCGCGAGGCCAGGCGGCAGGATCAGCCTCGCGCCGAAGGGCATGGCCTCCAGACGAAATGAGGCGATGTCGAGCGGAGTCGCGACGCCCACCTCGTCATAGCCCACCGCCCCAATGAGCGCACGCACCGGCCGGCGGCGGATCGCGATCTCATCCTGCGCGGGCTCCACCTCGAAGGCGAGCCGCACACGCCGCTCGGTCAGGACCAGCCCCGTTTCCGCCTCCACCGCCTGCCGCGCCGCGCGAAGGCAGGTGCCGGCCAGCGCGTCTTCGTCGTCGCGGTCGATCCGCAGAAAGGTCTTTAGCTCGGCCAGCGAGACCGGCTCCGTGCTCGCGGTTTCCAGTTCGATCCAGATCATGTTGCGCCAGCCTCCTTATACCAAAGAAAAAGGCCGGGCTTGCGGCCCGGCCTCCTGTTGTTTCGTCGCTCGGCTTAGTTGGCGGAGAAGCGCAGATATTTCGCTGCGTCGAAGTCCTGGATGCCGCCGCCCACGCGCTTGGTCGTGTAGAACAGGACGTAGGGCTTGGCGGAATACGGGTCGCGCAACACGCGCACGCCCTGCCGGTCCACCACGAGATAGAAGCGCGAGAAGTCGCCGAAGGCGATGGCGTTCGCCCCGGCCGTCATATCCGGCATGGCCTCGGCCTCGACCACTGCAAAGCCCATCAGGCTGGCCTTGCCGCCCACGGCGACTGGGGGCTGCCAGAGATAGTTGCCCTCGGCGTCCTTCAGCTTGCGCACGGCGCTCTGCGTGCGCCGGTTCATCACGAAGGAGGCGTTCTGCCGGTAGCCGGCCTTCAGCGCATAAACGAGGTCGATCAGCGCGTCGGAGCCGGACGCGGCGGCGAAATTGCCGGCCGCTCCCGAGGCGACGGTGCCGACCGTGCCCCAGGCCCATTGGGCTTCCGGCACCGTGTCATACGCCATGAAGCCCTTGGGCTTGGCCGCGCCGTCTCCGGTCACGAAGGCCGTGCCCTCCTGCGTGGCGAAGGCCTGCTCGACCTCCTCGCCGATCCACGCGTCGATATCGACCGCCGCGTCGTCCAGAAGCGCATTGGTCGCCGCCGGCATGGCGTAGAGTTCCATGGTCGGGAACACGAGTTCGCCCAGCGCCGGCTGCGCCGTCTGCGGCCGCGCATCCGCTTCGCCGACCCAGCCCGTCTGCGCCCCGGCCAGCGCGAAAGGTTTCTTCAACACCGCCGCCGAGACGGTGCGAATGCCCGCGATGGCGCGGATGGGCGAGGCATTGGCGAGGCGGCGGCCGATCTCGGCTTCCGTCTCGGGCGGCACGAGGAAGCCACCATCCGCGCCGACCAGGCCCGACATGGCCTTTTCCTCCAGCCGGCGCATTCGCCCCTCGTCGCCGGCCCGCACATAGGCCTCGAAGGCGGAGCGATGCTCGCTCGGCAGCGCCTGCCCGCCCTCGCCACCAACAGGCGGGCGCAGGTTGCGCAGCACCAGCTTTTCCATGCGCTTCTCGTGCTCGTCCATCGCCTTGGACAGGCGATCGACCTTTTCCTCCGTCAGCGGGTCGGGGCCCATGCGGCGCTCGAGCTGGCCGAGCCGTTCGTCATTGGCCTCGCGGAAGGCGTCGAAGGCGCGCATGAGCTCGTCGAGCGCATCCGCGCCCTCCGCGCCCGTGCCTGCCTTGGTCTCGATCGCGCCGTTCATCATCGTCTGCATGGAATCTCCTTGAGAGAAGCGGAAAGGGTGGCCTCCGCGATCCGCCGTGCGGCGTCCGCGAAACGGGGAAGGAGATCGCCGCGCGCTTCGCGCACCCGCGCCGCTTCCTGCATGGGGAAGGTCACGATGGAGATCTCCAGAAGGTCGATGTCGAGAAGCAGCCGCCGCGCACCGTCTCGAAGCGGCCGGCTGTGCCGGGCGCGAAATCCGATCGAAAGCCCGTCGAGCGCCTCCTGGCGCAGAAGGGCGAAGGCGTCGCGCCCCTGCGCCGTGTCGAGCGCCAGACGCCCTTCGACATAAAGGCCGCGCGCATCCTCCACGAGCTTGGTCCAGACGCCGATGGGCTGCGCCGGGTCGTGCTGCCAAAGCATCCGGATGCCGCCCGGCCCCCGCTCCCGCAAGGCGCGGGCGAAGGCCCCTGCCCGGATGCGATCGCCCGACAGATCCGTCCGCTCGAAGACGCTGGCATAGCCCGAAACGAAGCCGGCCGGCCGGTCGTCTCCCGGCGCGCCGCCGCGCCGGATGGTCGGCACGCTCCTCACGCGCCGCCCCCGCGCCGCCCGGCGGCGGCCATCAGGCCGTCGGCGAAGCGCTGGAGCACGCCGAGCGCCCACCAGGCGCAAAGGCTGGCGGTGGCCGAGCCGATCAGCGCCATCTCCGCCGCGCCGATGCGCTCGGTGAAGCCCAGATGATCGGACAGGGCGAGCCCCGCCGGCCCGCCGAAGACGAGGCCCGTCACCGCGCCCGCCAGAAACCGCACCGCCGCCTCGCGCCGGCCGGCCGGCAAGAGATAGGCGACCGAAATCACCGAGCCGCCCACCGCTCCGGCGAGCTTGGCGATCCAGAGCGTCAGCGGCGAAACCATCTCGCCCGTCATCGTGTCCATGGTCGATCCTTTCGGGAGGTCAGCGGCGGCGCGGCCCATAGCCGACCGCCTCGCGCTTCTCGTCGTCGTCGAGGAAGCCGGCCGCGCAGAGCCGCGCCCAGAGCGCCTCGCGCTCGGCCGAGAGCCCTTCGATCCGGTCGGCGTCGAAGCCGAGCCGCAAGCGCCGGCCGGGCTCGAACCCCGCGCCCAGCCAGTCGCCCAGCGCCGCCAGAAGGCGCGCGAGAAGCGGCAGGACGGTCAGGCGAAACAGGGCGCGGTTGGCTTCCGCATAATTCGCATAGGTCGCATCGCCGGGAATGCCGAGCAGCATGGGCGGCACGCCAAAGGCGACGGCGATGTCGCGCGCCGCGCCGTTGCGCGCCTCGATGAAGTCCATGTCGCGTGGGCTCAGCGCCATGCTCTTCCAGTCGAGCCCGCCTTCCAGAAGCATGGGCCGCCCGGCGCGCGCCGCGCCGGCATAGCCGCTTTCAAGCTCCGTCTTCAGCCGGTCGAACTGGTCGGACGACAGGGAGCCGCCATCGCCCGGCTGATAGACCAGCGCGCCCGAGGGCCGGGCCGAATTGTCGAGAAGCGCCTTGTTCCAGCGCGTCGCGGCATTGTGCAGGTCGAGCGCCGTCTGCGCGGCCTGAAGCGGAGCGAACCCCTCGCCCTCGCCCAGCGGATGAAACAGTCGGATCGCCAGAACCGGGGCCATCCCCTCCTCGGCCTCAAGGCTCATCCGGCGCAGGCTGGTGCCGGCGCGATATTCCACCGCCTGCGGCCAGCCATCCGCCCCGCAGAGAACGCGCACCCGGTCCGGCCGCAGCGCATGAAGCTGGCGCGGCTGCCCATCGAGGGTCAGCGCCTCGACATGCGCCGTGCCCGAAAGAAGGAGATGCCCGCAAAGCGCTTCCAAAAACCCCGCCCCGTCCTGCGCGGGGTTCGGCCGGCGCAGGAGATCGAGGATCGGATGCGTCTCCACCTCCTGCGCCCCGTCATAGAGCAGCACCGGCACCGCCGCCGCCGTCTCGGCCACGAGCCGGACGCAGCGATAAACGATCGGGTTCTGCATGAAGCCGGCGCGCGACAGGCCGGCATAGGAGCGCTCGCTCCATTGCGCGGTCTCCGCCGCCCCGCCGAAGACGAGCGAGCCGCCCGTCGATTTGCGTTCGGGCACGCGCGCGCCCTCGCCGCCGAGGCGCGTCAGCGCCCGCAGCCGTGAAGAGAGTGTCATGATGTCTCCGCTGTCAAAGGATGGGGCGCGCCGTCGGGCAGCCGCCCGGCCGCTTCAAAGGCTGCGAATGCGCGGCGTCTGCGCCGGCGCGGTCAGTGCCGTCACGGCCCAGACCAGCGCGTCGAGCCGGTCCGGCGAGCGTCCGGTCGACAACCCGTCCGGCCCGAAATCGCACATCTCGTCCTCCAGCTCGGCCAGACTGCCGACATGGTGGACGCGGTTCTGCTCGTAAAGCGCGGCGACGGGCTCGGCCCGCAGCCACTTGCCGCGCATGGCACGAACGCTCGACACGGGCACGTGGGGTGCGACGGCCTGGATCACCGATGTCACCATGTCGCCGCCCTGGTTCACTTCGACCACGAGCCGGTCGGCCTCCAACTCGCCGAACAACGCGACCGCCCGCGCCGCCCATTCGGGCGGCTTCAAGCCGCGCCGGCTGCGATCGGCCAGAACATAGACCTGCCCGTCCTCTCCCAGTCCGGCCGCGACGATGCCGCAGGCGTCCGAGCGATGGGTCGCCGTCGCCGGCGGATCGACAGCCACGACCACGCGCCGCAGCGCCGGCGCGGTGCGCCGCCGGTTGCGGTCGATCGTGGCGCGGTCGAACAGCGCGTCCTCGCGCCCTTCCACAAGCTCGCCGTCGAGTTCCTGCCGTCCGAGCCGCGAGCCGCCATAGCGCGCCTGCATCGCCTCGAAGAAGCCGGGCGCGAGATGGGCGCGGTTCTCGGCCGTACGCATATGGGTCACGCACGTTCCGGGCTCGGCCATCAGGCGTTTGAGAAGCGGCACGGCGCGCGGCGTCGTGGTCAGCGCCATGCGCGGGTTCATGCCCAGGCGCAGGGCCAGTTGCAGATTGTCGAAACAGTCTTCCGCATGAGTCCATTTGGCGAGTTCGTCGCCCCAAGCCGCGTCGAACTGATAGCCGCGCAAAGCGTCAGGGTCTTCCGACGAGAAGATCTGCGCCACCGCGCCATTGGCAAACACCAGCCGGCGGCGCGTCGCCTCGAACACGGGCGGCGTCTCGTAGTGCAGCCTGCGCAGCCCGCTCTCGCCTTCGATCATCACCTCGCGCGCGTCGCCCAGCGTTTCGGCTAGAAGCGCGATCCGTCCGTGAACGCGGCCGGCCAGCGGAGCGAGGCCCAGCGCCAGCGCGCGCACCCATTCGGCCCCCGCCCGCGTCTTGCCGGAGCCTCGGCCGCCGATCAGCAGCCATTGTCGCCAGTCGCCGGGCGGGGGAAGCTGCGCCGGCCGGGCCAGCGCGGCCCATTCCGGCATGGCGCGCGCCAGAACGCGCCGGGGCTGGCGGCCGATCTCCGCTTCCACCGCCTGCCAGAACTCGCCTTCGCTCAAAGCTCCCAGTGCCTCTTCCCCGCTCAAGCGCCGGCACCCGAAGCACCCAGCCCGTCGAACAGGCTCGCGCCCAGCGGCCGGCGCGCGTCGAGCGCGCGCAGGCGCTTCAGCATTTCTTCGCGCAGCCGCTCGGTCGCGGCATCGTCGCCCTCCGCCTGCGCGGTCAGGCCCAGCGTCTCGATCTGGCGCAGTTCCAGAAGCTTCTCCAAACTCCTTGTCAGATGGCCGATCGCCTCGATCCGCGCCTTCGTGTCCGCCGGGCGCGATGCGCCGTCCGCTTCCGTCTCGCCCTCCGCGCCCCGCTTTCGCTTGGTCGGCCGCGCCACCTCCAGCGCCGTCATTTCCTGCGTCAGGGCCCGCAGCAGCCGATCCGACAAAAGCTTGCCGGCTTTGGTTCGTCCCGCCATGCCACCCCCTCGAATGCAAAAAGCGGCTGCTCCTGCCGGAACCGCCGCATTTGAACCCACTCTCTCGATTGTGTCTGAAGACTACCCGAGCACCGTGACGCAGTCAAGGACTATTTTCCTATTTTAGAATCATCGCCCGACAGCTCGCCGACATAGCCATCGCCTGGGTCCTCGCCCGGCCAATCGGCCAGATGGTCCTCGTAGTCCTCGGGCTCCAACCCTTCCTCGCTCACCGTCTGGCCCTGAACCGAGACGCCCGCCAGATGCACGGTCTCAGGGTCGCCCGAAATCAACGGGTGCCACCATCGAAGATCCCGCCCTTCCGCCACCAGCCGATAGCCGCAGCTCGGCGGCAGCCAGGGGATGGAGCGCACCGTCGCGGGGTCGAGCGCCACGCAGTCCGGCACGCTCTCGAAGCGGTTCGCATAATTGGAGCAGCGGCAACTGTCGCCGTCCAGGAGCTTGCAGGCGAGATGAGTCCAGATGATCTCGCCGGTGTCCCAATCCTCCAGCTTGTTCAGGCAGCAGCGCCCGCAGCCGTCGCAGAGGGATTCCCACTCCTCCGACGTCATTTCCTCCAGCGTCTTGCGCTTCCAGAAGGGTATGTTGCTCAAAGACCGCACCTGACGAATTGCTTCATGATTTCCGCTTTCGACCTTGTTCCGCCACGCAATCTCCACACCTCTTCCCTCAGGAAGTATCGCTAGGACAAGGCATTCGATTGTCTCTCGAATCGCTTCCTGTAGAATGAGCCGAAGGGCCAGAGAAGCCTGCCGGAGGATGGTGTCGCCCGTGCCCAGACCAGTTCCCCCCAAGCCCGGAAAACGCAAGCTTCCCTTCGGCCTGATCGAGATCGACGCCTGGCTGGACAGCAGCTTGTGGCGGTTTTTTCATGGCATTTCCAGGTTCTGGGAATCGGTCACGATCTTTTCGCGTCGCTTTCGCGTGCGCGGGCCGAACCGGATTGCTGTCGAACTGTGCTGCGAGGCACTGACGCTCGGCCTCGTCGGCTTCGTCCTGCTGCTCACGCTCGCCCAGCCCGCCATGAAGATGACGCGGCATGGCTTGCCCCAGCAGGCGGATTTCTCCGTTCAGTTTCTGGACCGGCACGGCAACGAGATCGGCCGGCGCGGCATCCTCAAGGCCAATGCCGTTCCCATCGACGAGATGCCCGATCATTTCGTGAAGGCGGTTCTGGCGACCGAAGATCGCCGCTTCTTCGAACATTGGGGCATCGACTTTCTCGGCCTCGCCCGCGCGCTGGGCGAGAACGCGCGCGCCGGCGGCGTGGTCCAGGGTGGCTCGACCTTGACCCAGCAGCTCGCCAAGAATGTCTTCCTGTCCAACGAGCGCTCGCTGGAGCGCAAGATCAACGAGGCCTTCCTCGCGCTCTGGCTCGAAGCCAATCTGACCAAGCGCGAGATTCTCGGCATGTATCTCGACCGCGCCTATATGGGCGGCGGCACCAATGGCGCGGCGGCGGCGGCGGAGTTCTATTTCGGCAAGAATATTCGCGACGTGAACCTGCCCGAAGCGGCCATGCTGGCGGGCCTCTTCAAGGCGCCGACGCAATATGCCCCCCACAACAATCTCCCAGCCGCGCGCGCCCGCGCCAATGTCGTGCTCGGCGCCATGGTGGATGCCGGCTTCATGACCGAGGGCCAGGTCGTCGCCGCGCGGCGTCACCCCGCCACCGCCGTCGACCGGGCCTCGGCGCTCCCCGCACCCGACTATTTCCTCGACTACGCCTTCGACGAAATCCAGCGCATCGCCTCCGACTTCCCCCAGCGCACCTTCGTCGCCCGCACCACGATCGATATGGGCCTCCAGAAGCTTGCGGACGAAAGCGTCGATTTCCACCTGCGCCAATTCGGCAAGACCTATGGCGTGGAAGAAGGCGCCATGGCCGTGCTGGACGACGAGGGCGGGCTCGTCGCCTTGGTCGGCGGCCGGGACTATGGCTTGTCGCAGTTCAACCGCGCGACGCGCGCGCTCCGCCAGCCGGGCTCTTCCTTCAAGGCCTATGTCTATGCGAGCGCGATGGAGAACGGCCACAAGCCGACCGACTTCATCGTCGATGGCCCCGTTCGCGTTGGCAATTGGATGCCGCAGAACTACGGCAATTCCTTCGCCGGCCGCATTCAGATTCAGGACGCCATGGCCCGCTCGCTGAACACGGTCGCCGTCAAGCTCAGCCAGGAAGTGGGCCCCGGCAAGGTCGCCGCGCTCGCCAAGTCCTTCGGCGTCGAGACCCCGCTGCGCGGCGACAAGACGATCGCGCTCGGCACCAACGAGGTCACGGTTCTGGATCAGGCCACCGGCTATTCCGTCTTCCCGGCGGGCGGCCTGTCCTCGCAGCGCCATTCCATCGAGCAGATTTCGCTCGCCGACGGAACGATCCTGTGGGACGCCCGGCGCGATCTTCCCCCGCGCCACCGGGTCCTCTCCGAACAGGCGACCAAGAGCATGAACGAGATGTTCGTGCGCATTCCCGAGGTCGGCACGGCCCGCCGCGCGCGCCTTTCCATGACCCGCGCCGGCGGCAAGACGGGCACGACGCAGGGCTATCGCGACGCCTGGTTCGTCGGCTTCACCGGCAATTTCACCGCTGCCGTCTGGTATGGCAACGACAGTTTCAAGCCGACCAACAAGCTGACGGGCGGCGGTCTGCCCGCCATGACGTGGCAGCGCTTCATGGAATCGGCGCATCAGGGCATCGACCTTCGCCCGATCCCCTTCATCGACAATCCCATTCCCGCGCCGGGCTCGATCGAGGTGGCCAAGACCGAGGGGGCCGGCGACATTCCGCGCATCACCCGCCCGAGCCTCGTCAACAATCAGACGCAGAAGGTTTTGGCCGATCTGGAGCGTCTGATGCAGTCGGCCGCGCCCGTTCCGCCGGGCAAGCTGGCCTCGGCCGCCGCGCGCAGCACTGCCCGCCCCCAGCCCGCTGTCGCCAATCCGTGACGCGTGGTTCGGACAGGCCCATTGCCCTGGCTGGTACAGGCCAGGGCTCTGGCGCGCGGCACCATTCGCGGCGATAAGGTCGGACGATGCGTTTTCTGTTCTTGATCCTTATCGCTCTCGCGATCGCGCTTGGTCTCGGCTCCTACTCGGCCGCCTGGATGATCGATCATTTCGAGGGCACCGAGATCGTCGTGGTCGGCCCTTGGCATGCCGACCGGACGGCCGGCTCGCCCAATGCCGATCCCTATGCCAAGGCGCGTCAGGCGCGTTCGGGCAATCTCACGCTCGGGCTCGGCGAAGGCGTCGCCTTTCGCGCGCGCGTCGATTCCCAAAACCGGGAGTTGCGGCGCGAATGCACGTACCAGCTGGAGGGCGCCTATCCCCCGGCACGCATCGCGACGCTCGCGGCCTATGACTTCGAAGGGCGGCTGATCGAAGCCGGCAACAACCGGCCGAACCACCTCGTCTCGCTCCATTGGATGCGAAACGACCGCAACGAGGCGATCATCTCGGTCGGTCCCGTGGCCCGGCCTGGAAACTGGCTGGCCACCGTCGGAGACGGCGGCTACATCCTGGCCCTCACCTTCTATGACACGCCGGTGAGCACCGACAGCGGCGCCGCGCCGATCGCCATGCCCCATATCGTGAGAACGGACTGCCAGACGAATGGGTAAGCTGCTTCTGGCCATTCTGGTCGGCCTCGTCGGGGCCGGAATCGTCCATATCGCGATCGTCTTCGCCATTCCCGGCCAAGCCGACAACGACGCCTGGAGCCGCCTGTCGCGGCTCGGCCCCTTGTTTCAGACCGTGCGGATCGGCTTCGAAGAACCCGAAAGCGATCGGCACGCGGCCTCCCCCGCCGGCTTCGTCTTCGTGGACCCCGCCTTTATCGACGTCGCCTGCCGCTTCTCCTTGAAGAATGGACCCGCGCGCCTGTTTTCGGACGAGAAGACGCGCTTCTGGACGGCGTCGATCTACGCGCACAATGGCGACAATCTTTATTCGATCAGCGAGCGCGTGGCCCTCGAAGGCCGGCTCGACCTTCTGGTCGGCACCAGCGAGCAGCTCGATCTCGCGCGCATCGAAGGCTCGTCCGGCGATATTCCGACGGTGCCTGTCGCGGTTGCGGGTCAGGACGGCTATCTCACGGTTCGCGTTCTCGTACCGTCCGAGAGCGAGCGCCCCTTCGTGGATCGTTTCGCCCGTTCGGTTACCTGCCGCCCGGCAACGCCCGAGGAAGCCGGCACCACGGAGCCCTGACGGGGCCAGCGCGTTCTGACCACCTCTTTTCAGGCGGCATGAGATATCAGACGCCTCGTCTCACCGCCGAACCAAAACCCACGGTTTTCGGAAGCGCGGGCATGTGGCTAAGCTTCGGCTACCAGCCCCATTCCAATCCTTATCGAGCGAGACGGCCGAACGCTCAGCGCGCCTGCAAAGTTCGCTCGGCATCAGCTCCCTGAGATGGATCAAGCATCCGCTTCGTCCGCCGCCTTGAAGCTTCGGCGGGCCAGTGCGCGCTCGTCGCTGCGGACGGGCACGAATTCGGCGATCCGCTCCCGCCGGATGCACGGCAGGATCACGATGTTCCCGCCTTCCGGCCCCCGCCATGGGCGGCCTGCCAGATACGGTCTTGGCGACGGTACGAGTTGATGAACCTCAGCCATGTGTTTCCCCTCCTTGATTGAGCCTGACGTCCACTCCTTCCAACGACGCCATGACCTGTGACGGAGCCCCTGGATCGGCGGGCTCATCAGTCGAACCGCCCGTCCTTGAGACTCGATTTATGTCCCGCCGATCGGGAAGCAACCCGACGATTGGCGGGGCAAAGCGCGAGACTGAACCCAGCCTTGCAGGCCCGAAAGATCCCCGCCTTTGCTGATGTCGATTACACGTTTGCAAGGTTAACAGGTTGCTAAGAATTTTGCTCTAATCCTGACGGTTGCATGGCCGCCACACCCTACCCCCTCGGAGCACTATGAAGGACGCAGCACCGCGTATCTTCCGATCCCTTGAACGCCAGTTCGGCCAGGGGGAATTCGACACCGTCGTGGCTGCCGCTGTGGCGACCTTCGGCTCGTTGCGAAATCCGAGCGCCGCGCAGGTGGAGGATCTCAGCCGCCTCGTGGTTCCGCTCTGGAACCGCATCCGAACCGAGACCAAGCGCAATCTGGCGGCTTCCCTGTCCCATGCCGGCCGTGTGCCGCGCTCGCTCGTGGAGCTGATGCTGGAAAGCCCGGTCGAGGTGTCGGCCCCCTTCCTCGTGTCGAGCCCTGTTCTCAGCGAAGCCGATCTGGCAACGCTGGCCGCTTCGCCGGACGAGCGCGTGGCGCGGCTGGTGCGCAACCGGGATGCCCGCGGCATCATCCCGCCGCCGGCTTTCAAGCCCTCGGTACAGGTGCAGGTCACGGCGATGCCGCCCGCCGCGCCTTCGCTATCCTCCGAGACGCCCGCGCCTATCCAGGAACCACAGATCGAAGCGCCTTCGCTGGCGGCCGACTTCCTGTCGGAAACCCCGTTCAACGCCCGCACACCCGCTCCGGGCCGGCGAATGCCGCCCCGCAACGCGGACGAGGCCCGCGAGCTTCTGCGTCGTCTGGCGACCGCCGGGCGCGGTCCGGCCAAGCCGCAAGCGGTCCCCGATCTGACGGATCTGATGAATGCCGCCTTCTCGCGAGAAGAGGTTCTGTTCTACGAGATTCTGACCGAAATCTTCTCGCTCGAAACCTCCATGCTGGAGCGCATCGTCTCCGAGCCGACGGGTGAAACCCTGGCAGTCGCGCTGAAAGCCTTGAAGGCCAGCCCCGCCGACGCCTTGAGCATTCTCATGCTCCTGAAGCCGGCTGTCGGGCTGGATGTCGCGACTTTCGATTCCATGGCCCGCTTCTACAAGGCGCTTCCCGCCGAAGAATGCCGCAGCCTCATCGTCAGCGCGCGCCACGCCCCCCTCACCTCGCCCGAGGTCTACCGCAATGTCGACAACACGCGGCGCGATTTCGGCCGACGCATCGCCCGCCCGTTGAACCGCGAGGCGAAGGGCTGAGCCGGATTTGAGACGGAAGGCAAAGTCCTGCTCTTGGATGATGCGCATGCGCCCCGGCATAAGATCGGAGCGTCATCCGACCCTCATGGTCCGGGCATCATAGGAGAGCGTCACGCATGGGCGGCGTTGATCAGCAGGAAAGCGCGGAGGTCTCCGGCAACTGGCCCAATATTCCCAGCGCCTTCCCGAAGGAAGCGACGGACGACGCTCTGACAAGCCGGACGGTGCGCAAATACGCATCCATCGCATCGACTGTCGTGTCCACAGGTCTTTCCGCGACCAGCAACGCCAAGCATCTGGCTCTGGTGGGCGTCGGCGGCTTGGCGATCGGCGGAACAGCCGGTGTCGGTCTTCTGGTGGCTGGCGGCGTCATGACGGCGGCAGGCATGGCCACATCGGCCGTTTCGTTCAGCAGCACGATGGATCATCTGGAAGGCCTGAGCGACATCGAGCTCACGCACAAGATCGGCCGCAAGAAGCACGCCTGCCGATGCCTCGCCCATCACGAGACGGGCGTGCAGGATCACGCCATGATTCTGAATACGGTCTTGCCCTACATCATCGCCAAGAAGAAGGTCAAAGCCGGCAAGAAGGCGGCCGGCATGGTGGGCCTGTCATTGGTGACGGCCGCTCATCGCCTCGGCAAGGCCGTGTACAAGGGCGTGAAAGGCACAAAGGGCAAGAACCGCAGCCATTACGCCAATATTCTGGCGCGGCACGTCGTGACACATGACTGCGATCTGGTTCGCAGCATCGTGACCGAATTGTTTTCAGCCGAGGACTACGAAGCGATCCGCCAGATGGGCTCGACACTGGCGGGGGAATTGATCGCCGGGAAGATGAAATCCGTCTGAGCGCGTATCCTGCGCGCCTATAGCCGGCGTTTGAGGGCGGGCTTTAAGCCGCTGCCGAACAGTTGGAGAGGATGTCGCCTATAGCTCCGGGCGCATGGGAGCGGTTCCTTGAAGGTCTTCTCCCGAGACACCGTTTCCTATATCCGTCGAGGGTTCCCGCCTACCCTTCCTCTTCCACCAGCGTCAGATAAACCTCCGGCGTCTCGGTCTCGATTTCCACCACCCAGAAGTCGGGATCGAAGCGGGCTTCGCGCTCCAGGCGTTGGCGCAACCCGTCCTCGTCGCTCGCCGCCTCGCGCAGGAAGCGTCTTTCGCCGCCTTCGCCGGCCATGGTCTGCGGCGCGGGGCCGAGGAGTTGCAGCGCGCCCGATCGCCCTCGCACCACCACGAAGATGGCGCCCGCCGCCTCCGAGCCGCGCCGCTCGACAGCCGCGAAGCCGCCATCGGCAAAGACGCGGCGCAGGAGCGCCGCGACGAAGATTTCACTGGTGAGCCGCATGGGACCGCCGTCAGCGCGACGCCGAAGCGCCGGTCTCGTTCAGCCGATCCAGCACCTCGCGGCTCGGCTCGCCCGTCACCTCCAGGCTTTCCAGCGCCTGAAAGGTGCGGATCGCCGCGCGCGTGCGCTCGCCCATGATGCCGTCCGCCTTGAGATCGGCGACGCGCGCTTCCGCGAGCTTGGCCTGGATCTGGCGCACCAGGTCCGTATCGGGCGCCGCCCCGATACCGCCCGTGGCGGCCGGGTCCACCGTGCCGCCCGCAGCCAGCCGCGCGATCGGATCGTCGCTCGCGGACGGCGGGTTGGCGGCCTGTCGAAGTTGACTGAGAAGCAGCGGCGTCGCCATGCCATCCACCTTCAGCCCGCGCGCGGACTGGAAGTCGCGGATCGCCATGTCCGTCGCCTGACCCGGCCGGCCGTCGATATCGGCCTTGTAGTAGCCTTGCTGGGACAAGAGCACCTGCGCCTCGCGTACCAGCGGAAACGGCATGATGCGCGGATCATTGGCCACGGCGTTCGAGGGCGCGGCCACGGCGGCGCGCGCGGTCGGCACGGGCGCGGCCTGCGCCGCGCCGGTCAGCCGTGTTTCGGCCAGCCGCGTCGTCTGAGCTCCGCGCGTGGCGAGCATGGGATGGGGATGACGCCCCGCCTGCCGGTTCAGCGCATTGTCGGCGACGATTCCGGCCAGCGTCGAGAACAGCGCGAGGCTGGCGAACAGAACCGGCCGGGCCGCGACGATGCCGGCCCCGGTGCGAAGCACGCGGGCTCCGGCGTGGCCGGCCGCCGCGCCGAGGCCAGGGCGCTTGTCAGGCCGAGCGACGGGTCGGGAAGGCTTGCGAGGAGAGACTGGCTTTTTGACGGGCATGGGTCAGGGCAACGACATTTTCGGATGGGGTTTCACCGGCGCGCGGGCGCTCGGCACAATCGGTGGGGATGCGCACCGTGACGGTGGTGCCGCGTCCCTCCAGGCTCGAGATCTCCATGGTTCCGTGGTGAAGTTCGGCAAAGCCGCGTACGAGCGACAGGCCAAGGCCGGTTCCCTCGTATTTGCGGCTAAGCCCCTGAGAGAGTTGCACGAAGGGACGTCCCAGGCGCGCGATGTCGCAAGACGCGATGCCGATGCCCGTATCCGTCACCTGCATCACCAACTCGTCGCGCTCGACCCGAGCGCTCAGGCACACCGTGCCTTCGTCCGTGAACTTGACGGCATTGGCCAGAAGATTGACCAGAATCTGCTGGCATGCCCGACGATCGGCCGTGACGGTTTCCGCCTCGGGCGCGGTGCGCAGCACGAGCCGCAGCTTCTTGCGCTCGACCTCGCAGCCGACCAGTTCGGCTGCAGCCGCCGCGACATCGGCGACGACGAAGGGCTCCATCGAAAGCTCGTAGCGCCCCGCCTCGATCTTCGAGACGTCGAGCAGCCCGTTGACGATTTCCAGAAGATGCTGGCCCGAGCGACGGATCAGGCCGACATACTCCTTCTGGCGCGGGTCGGGAAACGGTCCGAAGGTCTCGCCTTCGAGAAGCTCGGAGAACCCGATAATGGCGTTGAGCGGCGTGCGCAGCTCATGCGACATGGCGGCCAGAAACGCCGTTTCCATGGTCGGCGCGGCGGGCTCGGATGCTTGTGTCTCCTCCGCCTCGGCTTCCAGAACCTCCAGCTCGATGCGCAGGAGATCGCCGAGCTTGCCGCGCACCGGCTCCAGCCTGATAGCGTGGCTACGGAACGAGCCGGGTTCGGCGCCATGAAGGCGCAGGCGGAGGTTCATTGCGTCGCTGCCCTGGCGCAGGCTGTCCAGAGCCTTCAAGAACAGAACGCGATCGAGAAGGTGCAGCTGCTGGCTGAAGGCGGTCCCCGCCTGGGCTCCATCGAGCGCACGCCCCTCGCCGTCCAGCATCACGCAAGCGCGAGGGCGCACGATCTCCGCACCCGCCTTGGCGCGAAGCGCAAGACGGTGCAGGACGAAGGCGACATAGGCCGTGATGAGAGGCAGCGCGACGACCGTGCCGGCAAAGCCCTGATCCGTCGGGCCCAACCCGTGCAGGGACAGGAAGCCCACGAGACCCGCGCCCAGAAACACCGCTGGCAGCATCAGGCGAAACAGGAGACGCTGGTGCGCCAGCCGCGCCTCGACCGGGCCGACCAGCAGAAGGCAGAGCGGCCAGAAACTATCGATCTCCACCGCGAGAAGCGAGAGCATGGCCGCAACCAGCGTGTAAAGCCCAGCGGTCGCCAGATCGGTTTCGCCCGTCGCCGCAATGGTGACGGCCGCCATCAGCGTCGCGAAGCCCAGAACGAGCGCGCAGGCGATCGGCATGATCCCGAAGCCGGCCACGCCCAGAAGCGGGGCCGCCATGGCGCAGACAAGGCCCGACATCACGAGCCCGCCGCAGATCGAGGCAAGACGGCGCTTGGCGCGCATCGTCGCCGCCGGCACATCGATCATCATCTGACACCGGGAAGCCCAGGCGCTGCCCACGCGGCGAAAGGCACCCGAATGTCCTTCCGTCTGCGCGTATTCCAATGGAATCATCACCGATCCACACGTCCCGGTCGGGGCATCGGGCGTCGTCATGACACCACCGAACCGCACTTCAACATCGGTCGATCTTGGCTCTTAACCTTTTAAGGAAGCCATAAATTGGGGGTCGGGATCGCCGTTTCGGCGCTCCAAAGCCCGATCCCCGGCGAGTTCTCGAAACATGGTTAATGGTGAATTAACAGTGCTTTTCCCTGCGATTACAGCCACTTGAGAATCGCATCCCGTTGAGGTCTCCAAGCCCTACCCCCAGGTTTTCGGGCAGCACCCCCTGCAATTTGAAACGGATTCGAGTCAAAAGGGAGCGACCGGATCATGTGCCGGAACAGGGTCTTACGGGTCGTCCGTCCATGCGCTTCTTGATCAAGATCGCCTTTCTGATTGGCCTGATCGCCCTGTTCCTGCCGGGGCACAGGGACAAGGATGGCGCGAGCGACCCCGGCCTTTCGCCGGTGGTTCTTCTTTATGGCGTGCAGCAGGCCTTCTCGGACCTGGGCGGCTTCTGCGACCGATCGCCGGCGGCCTGCGCAAGCGCGCGGGATGCGGCGAGCTTCGTTGTGGCTCGGGTGCAGGAAGGGGCCGTGATCGGCTATGGCCTGATCCGCGAGAAGATGACCGGCGAAAAGCCCGCGCAGCCTGACCCGAACGACGCGCCCGCGCCGCCCCGCGCCTATACGCCGCCCGGCACGGCCCGCCCCAACGCCTCGATCACGACCGGCAGCGTCGCGCCTAGTGCTTCGGCGGCCCTGTCCTTCGCCGCGCCCGAGCGCCCCGCGCCCACGCCGATAGCGATCCGGCCCGCCCTGCAGACGCCTGCGCCCAACGCGACCGCCGCACGGCCGCTGCCGCAGCCCTATCGCAAGCCCGTGCCGGCTGATGCCCCCGCAGCCGCCAAGGCGCCCGAAGCCAAGACGCCGGCGATGTCCCAGGCGGCGAAGACGGCCGAGGTCGCGCCGCCCATTGCCGACCGTGTTCCGGGCAGCCCCAAGCCGTTTCGGATGCCGGCCATGGCGGGCGGTGCCGACGAGCCGCTCCATCCCGTGCCGCAGGCGATTCTGCCGCCCGAGCGCGCCCCGCTGCCGCGCTTTGCGCCCCGTGCCTGACAAGCCAAGCCCCTCTCCTTATATGGAGGCTTGAAGAGCGGCACACAGCAGGGAATCGGCCATATGAGAACGATCGAAGACATCCAGAGCGATTTCGAGCTTCTGGACGATTGGGAAGATCGCTATCGCTATGTGATCGAGCTGGGCCGCGAGCTGCCGCCGCTGGCGCCCGAAGACATGAACGAGGCGACCAAGGTGCCCGGCTGCGTCAGCCAGGTCTGGCTGACCAGCGCCTGCGACGGCGCGAGCCCGCCGCATCTGACCTTTGCCGGCGCGTCGGACGCCCATATCGTGCGCGGTCTCGTCGCCATCGCGCTGGCGCTTTATTCCGGCCGCAGCGCGCCCGAGATTCTCTCCACCGACGCCGAAACCCTGTTCACGAGCCTCGGCCTGAAAGAACACCTCACGCCGCAGCGCTCCAATGGTTTGCGCTCCATGGTGGCCCGCATCCAGCGCGACGCCAAGCTGGCGCTGGATGCGGCGGCCTGACATTCATCAGCCGGAGCCGGCCTTCCAGCCGCGCAGCCGGCCGCTCCCCTCCCCTGCCTGATGAACGAGGCCATAGTGCCGGGCGAGCGCGCCGAGCCCGGCCCTGAGCAAGAGCTTGGCCGAGCGCACGGGCCATTGGCGCTCGCGCTCCACCTGCTCCGTGCCTTTCAGGAAGCAGCAGATATCGATCAGCACGCCCGATAGTTCCGGGCCGACGGCCTGAAGCGCGGCCTGAACCCGCCGCCGGCAATCCAGCGCCGCGTCGGACAGATCGGCCTCGCCATTCCGGCTGCCGCCGCCGGGCAGACCATCCCAGCGCTGGGTGACCGAGGGCATCATCGCGCCGCGCGTCCAGTCGCGGCGCAGGCGCTCGCCGGCCTCCACCTCAGGCCCCGAAAGCCAGGCTTGCCCATCGGCCCCCTTGCGGGTGGCCAGCCGCGCCAGAGGCGATTCGTCGTCGATCTTGCGAGCGCCCATCAGAACCCCTCCCCATGTTCGCCCGGCAGCGTCAGCTGGCGGCAGGCGCGCGACAATTGCTCCATGCGCGTCAACAGCCGATCGAAATCGGGATCGTCGCGCTCGTCCTCGATCCGCTGCAAGGCATAGGCGACGCTCGTTCGGTCCCGCCCGAACCCTTTGGCGACGAAGACCAGCGGCAGCTGAAAGGCGACATGGGCGAGGTAGATCGCCGTGTGCCGAGCATGGGCGATGTCGGCGCGCGCCCGGCGCGGAGACAGGATGTCGGGCGCGGCAATACCGAAGAAGGCCGAGACGATCTCGGCCGACACCTGGCATTGCAGCCGCTGCTGCTGGGGGGGAATGGGCAGGAAGCGAGGCAGCGGTCGCGGACCCGGATTCGGCCGATGGCTTTGGGGAGGCATGAATGTCCTCTTTGGAATCACAAGGCCGAAGGCTAAGCCATGCCCAGCGCATGTAGGATTATTTTCTTATATGTTCTCTTTTTGTTCTAGCATCAAACCCAGGTCCGCCAAGGGTTTGAGACCCGCTTTTCCACAAGCGCAGAGCGAAAAGCCGGCGAACTTATCCCCCGATCGGCCGATGGCCTCACCTTCGTGGGACATCCCGACCCCGGAGACAGTCCCATGCTGCCCAAATCAGACTCTTCCGCCATCGCGCGTTTCGAAGCCGAGCTTCGTCAGGCGGCGCGCGTCTTTGCGGCCCGCGATCTCGCCCGCCCCGAAACCGGCGAAGCGGCCGCGCTTGCCTTTGCGCGCCGCTTCGGGCTCGTGTCGCTGAAGGAAAACCATTTGAACGAGATCGGCACGGATGTGCGCGCCAAACTCGCGGCCCGTCTGGAAGAGGAAAATGCACGTCTTTTGAGGGCAGCCCGCCGCCAAGCGCTCGGCTATGATCTCAATCGCCACATGACCGTACGCCGAGCTTTGAACGCACTCGTCGCTGGCTGCGCCGCCCCGGCCTTGGCCCAGCCGACGCCCGACAAGCCGCTTTCGGGCCGCGAACTGAACAGCCGTTTCCGTGCCCGTGCGAGGCAGCGACCGGCTCACCCCGGTGAGACGGCGTCCGGCGCGAGCCGCGTCAGCAGCACTTCGAGATCGTCGGCGATCGCCCTGTCGCTGGCCGCCTGCATCGCGCGGTAGCGCATGACGATTTCCAGCCCGAGCGCGGTCAAGGCCGCGCCGCCATGCCCCGCGCCGCCGCGATGCATCTCGACCAGCGGCGCGTCGAACGTGGTGTTCAATTCCTCCACCAGCGTCCAAGCGCGCTTGTAGCTCATGCCCATGCGCCGCCCGGCCGCGGCGATCGAGCCAGTGTCCCCGATGCCTTCGAGAAGATCGATCCGCCCCGGCCCGACGATCCGCCTCTCGCCGAAGACGAATCGCAGGCGCGTGACATGGGAGGCGGTGGGTTTTGGCGTCGTCTCGTCCATGCGGGGCTGCTCGCGGTGGGTCTGCGGGTCGCCAGGCTAACGAGTGTCGCCGCCCCTGCCCAGACCCGCCGCCGGGCTCAGTCGTTGTGGACCCGGTAATGCAGTTTCACGATTCCGTCCTGGCCCGCCTCGCATGAGAGAAGCTCCAGCTTGCGCGAGCCGCGCCAGTCCGGCCTGATATCGAAGAGGCTCGGCGCGTCCGGCCGCCCGTCCGTCAGCGGCAGGACGAACTGCACGATCTCGTCCACCAGCCCGGCATTCAGCACAGATCCGTTGACCCCGCCCCCGCCTTCCAGAAGCAGGCGCTGGATGCCGAGATCGCGCGCCAGCGTGTCCATCACCTTCGAAAAGTCGATCTCGTCCTTGCCGCCGAAGATATAGGACACGCCGCGCTTGCGCAGAAAAGCGAGGTAATCGTCGGACACCTCGTCTCCGAGAATCGCCACGAAATGCTCGCCGTCGATATGGTCGCGCTTCCAGTTCAGCTTGCCGGTGCGATCGACCGCGATGGCGAACTTGCCCGCCTTCGGCTGGGCATACCAGTTCGTGCGCTCGAGCGGCCCCGTGGCGAGCCCCCGCTCCCATTCCCCGCCCGCATCGAAATCCTCTTCCATCGTGACGCGCCCGACCAGCCAGGCATCGCCCTTCAGCTCTTCATGGGCCGATTCGAAGATGTCGGAAGGCGCTTCGATCGCCCAGTCCTGCGTGAGGACGCGGCCGTCGATGGAGGTCATCATGAGGCAGAGAATATGAGGCTTCACGGAGGATCACTTTCCAGAACACAAGTGAAAACGAAAACGCCGGCCCGAAGGCCGGCGTTCCCGAACTCGAAAGGCGGATGGCCGATCAGGCCGCCTGTTTGGTCTCGGCCAGCGAGGCCATGTCGATCACGAAGCGGTAATGCACGTCGCCCTTCACCGTGCGGTCGAAGGCTTCGTTGATTTCGGCGATCTTGATGGTCTCGATGTCGCAGGAAATCCCGTGCTCGGCGCAGAAATCGAGCATTTCCTGTGTTTCGGCGATGCCGCCGATCAGCGATCCCAGCACCGTCTTGCGGCCGAAGATGAGGTTGACGCCGCTCACCGGCGGGTCGAGCGGGCCGATCACTCCGACGATGATATGGGTGCCGTCGCGCTTCAGCGTCGCGATATAAGGGTTGAGGTCGTGCGGCACGGGCACCGTGTCGAGGATGAAGTCGAACGTGCCGGCGAGCGCCTTCATCTCTTCGTCGTTGGTCGAGAGCACGACATGGGTGCAGCCGAGTTCGCGCGCTTCGGCTTCCTTGGAGGCCGAACGGGTGAAGAGCGTCACCTCCGCCCCCATGGCGACGCCGAACTTGATCGCCATATGGCCGAGGCCGCCGAGCCCCACCACGGCCAGCTTCTGGCCCTTGGCAAGTCCGACATGCTTCAGCGGCGAATAGGTCGTGATGCCCGCGCAGAGCAGCGGGGCTGCGGCGGCGAGATCGAGATTCTCGGGCATCCGCAGAACGAACGTGTCGCGGACGATGATCTGATCGCTATAGCCGCCATAGGTCGGTTGCCCGTCGCGACGATCCTCACCGGCATAGGTCGGCGTCATGCCGTTCTCGCAATATTGCTCCAGCCCCTCGGCGCAGGACGGGCATTCCTGGCAGGAATCGACCATGCAGCCGACGCCGACCTTGTCGCCGACCTTATAGGTGCTGACAGCCGATCCGACCTCGACCACGCGGCCGACGATTTCGTGGCCCGGCACCAGCGGGAAGGTCGCGACGCCCCAGTCGTTGTGGGCCTGATGGATGTCGGAATGGCAGACGCCGCAATGGGTGATCTCGATGCGGACATCATCCTCGCGCAGGTCGCGCCGCTCGAAGCTCCAGGGCTTCATCGGGGCGCCGGCTTCCGTGCAGGCAAAACCGTAGCTGGGTGTCATGGTGCAATCCCTCCTGGCGCATCGGCTGTCACAACCGGTCGCGCGCGAAATATATGCTGCGATCGCCGCCCGGCCAGTGCAAAACGAAAGCTTGGCTGACGACCCCGGCCCCGCGCGTCTGTTCTCCACGGCTATTCCTGCATTCATGCCGCTTGTGGCGTTCGCCATTGTTGTCTAGCGATCAAAAGCATCAGGCTTGGGAGGCATTCGCCTATGATCGTGGTTTTCGGCTCGTTGAACGTCGATTTGGTCTGCCGGGTCGAGGCGATCCCCAAGCCCGGCGAAACCGTGCTCGCGCCGCGCTACGAGCGGATGCCCGGCGGCAAGGGCGCCAATCAGGCGACGGCTGCCGCGCGCGCCGGTGCGCAGACGCTCTTCGCCGGCGCGGTCGGGCGCGATTCCTTCGGCGAGGAAGAAGCTGCGATCCTGGAGCGCGAAGGGATTGACGTGTCCGCGCTCGCCCGCGTCGAAGAGGCGACGGGTTGCGCCTTCATCACGGTGGCGGCCGATGGCGAGAACGCCATCACGGTGGCAAGCGGCGCCAACCGCTTGGCCGACGCGGCGAGCCTCGCCTCGGTCTGGGCCAAGGCCCCCTCGGCCCTCGTGCTCCAGATGGAGCTGCCCTTCGAGGAGACTTTGCGGGCGGCGCGCGAGGCGCGCGACCATGGCGTGCGGGTGGTTCTCAATCTCGCCCCCGTGCCGGCTGTCGATTCGGCTTCGCTGCGCGCGCTCTTCGCCGCCAGCGACATTCTGATCGTCAACGAGCATGAGCTGGCCGAATCCGCCGCGATCCTCTCCGTGTCGGGCGGCGACGCCGACGCACTCGCCAACGCTTTGGCGACCGAGGCAGGCATCACCGTTCTCGCCACGCTTGGCGGCGACGGCGCGCTGATCGCGACGGGCCAAGGCGTCAGCGAACGTTTCCGCGCGCCTCGCATCGAGCCGGTGGACACGACCGGCGCGGGCGACACGCTCTGCGGCGTTCTGGCCGCCGGTCTCGACGCCGGCCTGTCGCTGTCCGACGCCACGCAGCGCGCTGTGGCCGCCGCCTCGCTCGCCTGTCTCTCGTTCGGCGCGCGCAGCGCCATGCCGAAGGCGGAGGCGATCGACGCGTTCCTCGCCGGGGGAGAGGCCTGATGGCGGGAGCCTCCAAGCCGCGTATCGCCTTTCTCGGCGAGTGCATGGTCGAACTCTATCACCGCCCCGGCGACGAGGTCGGCGTCATGCGCCGCACGGTCGGCGGCGACACGCTGAACGCCGCCGTCTATTGCCGCCGCGCGCTCGGCGAGACCGGCGCGGCCGATGTCCATTACGTGACCCGCGTCGGCGACGACGCCTTCGGCCTCGAAATTCCTGCCTTCATCCGTGACGAAGGCGTCGAGACGGAGCATGTCGAGATCGCCAAGGGCGAGACGACCGGGCTCTACGCCATCTCGCGCGACGACAAGGGCGAGCGGTCCTTCTCCTATTGGCGCTCGGCCTCGGCCGCGCGCCGCCTTTTTGCCGAGGGCCGCGACGAGGCACTGGAAGCGGAGCTCGAAACGTTCGACGGGCTCGTCTATTCCGGCATCTCCCTCGCCATTCTCTCCCCCGAAGGGCGTGAGCGGCTTCTGGCACTCGCCGGCCGCATGAAGGTGGCGGGCCGCATCGTCGCCTTCGACGGCAATTATCGCCCTCGCCTCTGGGCTTCGAGGGAGGAAGCGGCAGAGACCATCGCCCGCGCCCATGCCCATGCCAGCCTCAGCCTGCCGGGTCTCGACGACGAGCAGGTTCTCTATGCCGACGCCGATGCGACCAGCGCCGTTCGGCGGCTGCTCAAGCTCGGCGCGACCAGCGCCATCGTGAAATCGGGCGGCGAACCGGCCCTTCTGGGTGACGCCACGGGCCTGCGAGAGGTCGCGGGCGTCCAAGCGCCGCGTATCGTGGACACGACCTCGGCCGGCGACAGTTTCAACGGCGCGGCCCTCGCCGCTCTCGTCAGCGGCGCGAGCCTGGAAGAGGCCGCGCGCGCGGGCCATCGCATGGCGAGCGCCGTGATCGGCGAGTATGGCGCGATCGTTCCGCGCGAGGCGACATGGTGGGCTGAGGGTCCGCGCCAAAACTAAAAAAAGCAAAGGCGCCGGATCGCTCCGGCGCCTTTTCATTTCAGGCCTTGCCGTTCACTCGGCCGCGATGCGATGTCCGTTCGTCGGCAGGCCGGCGAGGATCTTGTCCAGCGTCATCGGATAGTCGCGCACGCGCACGCCGCAGGCATTGTAGATCGCGTTCGTCACCGCCGCGCCGACGCCGCAGATGGCGAGTTCCCCGATGCCCTTGCCGGCCAGCGGGCTTGCCGCATGGTCGCGCTCCGGCATCAGAACCACCTCGAGCTGCGGAACGTCCGCATTCACCGGCACATGATATTCGGCCAGGTCGTGGTTCACGAGAAGGCCGTTGCGCACGTCCACCACCAGCTCTTCGGTCAGCGCCGTGCCGATGCCGAAGATCTGCCCGCCATAGCACTGGGACGTCGCCGTCTTCTCGTTGAGAATGCGGCCCGCCGCGCCGACCGTCAGGAGCCGGCGCACGCGCACCTCGCCGGTGACGGCATTGACGCCGACCTCGCAGAAATGCGCGCCATAGCTCGCCTGATGGGTATTCTGAGACGTCTTGCCCGGCTTGAAATTGCCGGTCATCACGATCGGGCCGTCGGACAGGACCTGCGACAGCGGCGTCTGGCGATTGCCCGAGATCACCGTCCCGTCCTTCAGCGTCATGTCCTCGGCTTTGACGCCGAGCTTCTTGGCCAGCGCCTCGACGATGCCCTGGCAGGCCGTGTAGACGGCCGAGCCCGAGGAGTTCGCCCCCCAGGAGCCGCCGGAGCCTGGTGCCTGCGGCAGGCGCGAATCGCCGAGGCTTACCTCGACATTCTCATGCGGCAGACCCAGCATCTCGGCCGCGATCTGCTGCAGGATCGTGTAGGTGCCGGTGCCGATATCGGTCATATCCGTCTCGACGCTGGCATGGCCGCTGCCGAGCAGCGTGACGCGAGCGGACGCTTGCTGGAGCATGTTCTTGCGCGAGGCCGCGGCCATGCCCATGCCGATCAGCCATTCACCCTCGCGCCGCGCGCCGGGCTTGGTCGAGCGGTTCGCCCAGCCGAAGCGGCGCGCACCCTCGTCCATGCAGTCCACCAACATGCGCGAGGAGAAGGGCAGCCCGTCCTGCGGATCGACCTCCGGCTCGTTGCGCTTGCGGAACTCGATCGGGTCGAGACCCAGTTGCTCGGCCATCTCATCCATGGCGTTTTCGAGCGCCAACATGCCGACCGCCTCGCCCGGCGCGCGCATGGAGGAAGAGAGAAGCAGATTCAGGTTCACCTTGCGATGCGTCACCTGCCGGTTCTCACCGGCATAGAGGAAGACGGTCGAGATGCCGGCGGGCTCGAAGAACTCGTCGCCGCGCGAATTGCTGGTGATCGTGTCATGGGCGATCGCCTGGATGCGCCCGGCCTTGTCGGTGCCGAGCCGCACGCGCTGGATCGTATCCGAGCGGCGCGAGGTCGCCTGATAGACCTGCTGGCGGGTCAGCATCACCTTGACCGGCCGCCCCAGCTTGCGCGACGCCATGGCGGCGAAGACGCTTTCCGGCCCGATGCCGAGCTTGCCGCCGAAACCACCGCCGATATAGCGGTTCACCATATGCACCTTGGACGCGGAGATACCCAGCGCCTTGGCCAGCTGGCTCACATTGGTGGATACCAGCTGATAGCAGCCATAGAGCGTCAACTCGCCATCCTTCCAATCCGCCACGGCGGAATGGGGCTCCATGGCCGAATGGCTTTGGCTCGGCGTCGTATAGGTGACGTCGAACTGCACCTCCGCCTCCGCAAAGGCCTTGTCGAAATCGCCGCGCTTCACCGTCGAGGGCATGGCGCCCGAGCCCTTGGGCGGCTCGTAGGCGTTCTCCTTCTCAGCCTCGAGGTCGTAGACACCCTCGACCGGCTCGAACTCGACCTTGACCAGACGGGCGGCATCGCGCGCGATCTCGAAGCTCGTCGCGACGACGAGGCAGATCGGCTGACCGTAATGCACGACCTCGCCCTTGATCGCGGCCGGCATGTTGTCGTTCGGATCGGCCGAGGCGCGGGGTCCGTCGTCCTCGTAGATCACGTCGAGCACGCCGGCCTTGGCGAGCGCCGCCATCGTGTCGACGCGCTTGATGCGCCCCGCGCCGGTTCCCGCCGTGACGACGAAACCATAGGCGACCTCAGGCCCGGTCATGTTCTCGTAGGCGTAGCGCGCCCGGCCTGTGACCTTCAGCGGTCCCTCGAACCTGTCGATGCCCTTGCCGATGACATTCTGAACGCCTGCGTCGAGACGGGTCTCGCCGACCGGCTCGTTCATCTTGAGATTGAACGTATCCATCAGCTCTCTCCACGCGTTGCGTCATGCAGAACGGCCGGCAGGGTGCGGCGCGTCAGCTCGATTTTGAAATCGTTCTCGCCGAAGCCCTTCGCGTCCTTCAGAAGGATGTCGGCAGCCTTGGCAAAAAGCTGATCGCTGGGCGTCTCGCCCTTCAAGGCGTCCTCCACGGCCGCGTCGCGCCAGGGCACGGTGCCGAGCCCGCCGAAAGCGAGCTTCGCCTCGGCGATACGCCCGCCTTCCATCCGCACGATCGCGGCGACGGAGACAAGCGCGAAGGCATAGGACGCGCGGTCACGCACCTTGCGATAAAGATGCACGCCGTCCACGGGCTTGGGCAGGCGGACGGCGGTGATGAGTTCGCCAGGCTCCAGGTTCGTTTCGATCTGCGGGGTGCCGCCGGGCAGGCGATGAAGCTCCGCGATCGGAATGTCGCGCGTCGAGCCGTCGCTTTTCTGCGTTTCGATCACGGCATCCAGCGCCCGCATGGCCACCGCCATGTCGGAGGGATGGGTCGCGATACAGGCTTCCGAGGTGCCGAGAATGGCGAGGATGCGGTTGAAGCCTTCGCGCCCGTCGCAGCCCGAGCCTGGCTGGCGCTTGTTGCAGCGCGCCGTCGTCTCGTAGAAATAGCCGCATCGCGTGCGCTGGAGAAGATTGCCGCCTGTCGTCGCCTTGTTGCGCAGCTGGCCCGATGCGCCCGCCAGAAGAGCGCGGGAGAGAACTGCATAATCGCGCCGGACGCGTTCGTCGGCCGCCAGCTCGCTGTTGGTCACCAGCGCGCCGATGCGCAGGCCCCCATCCGCCTCTTCGATCGATTTGAGCGCGAGGCGGTTGATATCGACCAGCTTGTCCGGCGTCTCGATCTGGAGCTTCATCAGGTCGAGAAGATTGGTTCCCCCCGCGATGAACTTGGCGCTGGCCTCGGCGGCGATATGGGCGGCCTCGCGCGGGTCGCTCGCGCGCTGATACTCGAACTGTTTCACGCCGCGTCCCTCCCCTTGGCGGTGCGGATCGCGTCCACGATGTTGGGATAGGCCGAACAGCGGCAGATATTGCCACTCATGCGCTCGGAAATCTCGGCGTCGGTGAGATCCACCTCGCCGTCCAGCGTCTCGGTCACGTGGCTCGGCCAGTTCTCGCCGGCCTCCTTCAACATGCCGACGGCCGAGACGATCTGGCCCGGCGTGCAATAGCCGCACTGATAGCCGTCGTGATGGAGGAAGCTTTCCTGCATCGGGTGCAGATGGCCGGGCTCACCCAGACCTTCGATCGTGGTGATCGCATCGCCCTCGTGCATGATGGCGAGGGTCAGGCAGGAATTGATCCGCCGGCCGTTGACGAGAATCGTGCAGGCGCCGCACTGGCCGTGGTCGCAGCCCTTCTTCGTTCCCGTCAGCGCCAGATGCTCGCGCAGAGCGTCGAGCAGCGAGGTCCGGGGGTCGAGGTCCAACTCGTGGTCGGCTCCATTGACGTTCAGTCGCATGACCGATGCCGCTCCTTGTAACGTTTCCAGATTGGACAACGCAGCTAGGGCGGCTTGGGTGCATGGAAATCCGCGACGCGGGTCGTCGGGGGTGACCTTTTGTCTTCAAACGCTTAGGCACGACCGAACACAGACGCTTAGAAGCCGTCCGTCAGCTCGCTCGGGGCGGGCTGCGCGCGGCCGGGCGGCAGGGCGAGACGCCCGCCTGTCATCGGCTCGGGCGCGCCTGTCGTGGTCGGGAAGCTGATCGGCAGGCCGCGCAACGAGCGCACGGCGAGATAGGCGAAGCATTCGGCCTCCACCGTGTCGCCGCGCAGGCCCAGCGCGTCGGCATTCTCGACCTCGACATGCGCGCGCTCGGCGATCTCGCGCATCAGAACCGGATTGCGCCGCCCACCACCGGCGACGACAAGCCGCGTCGGCCGATGCGGCAGAAGATCGAGCGCGCGGCCCACCATGCCGGCCGTAACGGCAGTCAGCAACGCCGCGCCGTCCTCGGTGGACAGGCCCTCCGCCATGGCGGCGGAAAAGTCGTTGCGGTCGAGCGATTTCGGATAGGGCCTCACACAATAGGGGTTGGCGAGAATCGAGGCGAGTCTCGCCTCGTCCACATGGCCCTTGGCCGCCGCCACGCCGTCGCGGTCCATCTCGGCGCCCAGGCGCCGGCCCATCCAGTCGTTGAGCGGAGCATTGGCCGGGCCTGTATCGAAAGCCTGCATCGAACCATCGGCCGCGACCCAGGTCACATTGGCGACGCCGCCGAGATTGAGAAAGGCCGTCTCCTCGCCCGCGCCGATCCGCCGCAAAAGCGCGCGGTGATAGAGCGGCGCGAGCGGAGCCCCCTGCCCGCCCGCCGCGACATCGGCCGAGCGGAAATCATAGACCACGGGAATGCCGAGCCGACCGGCCATCAGCTGGCCGTCTCCAAGCTGGCGCGTCGCGCCCAGCCGCTCGGGCGTGCGCGCCCGGTGCAGGACCGTCTGGCCATGAAAGCCGATCACGCCGACATCCTCGGCCGAGATGCCCTCATCCTCCATCATGGCGGCGATGGCATCGGCCTGGGCGATCGTCAGCGCGCGCTCGGCCTCTGCAAAGATCTCCGGCTCCGGCCCTTCAAAGCCCCATTCGGCGGCCTCGGCCAAGGTTTCCTTGAGAAGAGGACGGATGTCGCGGCGATAGGGGGCGAGCAGGGTCGGGCCGAATTCCTCGATCCGCTCGCCGTCCGTGCGCAGCATGGCGATGTCGACATTTCCGTCCAACACCGTTCCGGTCATCAGACCGATCGCCCAGATCGCCATGGCTGCCCTCGAATCACTCACGAAAATGCTGCATGTGATGGCAGGCAGGCTTCGCGCCAAGCTGACCTGACGCTTTTCGCGGTGAGAGCCAAGTCACGTCTAGCTCACGACCGCGCGATCCGTCACCCGCCGCCAGGACGTTCCGTCGCTGAAGGCCAGAACCGCGCCACCCGCCTCATCCGAAACATGGACGATCTGCCCAGCGCCAGCGGAGGCCGTCGGCAGGGACGCCTTGACGTAGCTGCCGACGCGCAAGGCTCCGCCGAGGTCGAGTGCGCAGACCGGCGCGTCGCTTCGCCCGATAGCGACACGGCCCGAGCCGGCCGCAACGCGCACAGCATCACGAAAGCTCGCGCCATCGGCCGAGACGCGAATCGTCAGATCGTCGCCGCCCGTCAGGCCGATCTCGGCGCGGCCCGACCAGTTGGTCTGGAACAGGACCGACGCCGTCCGGCCGCTCGCGGCCTTGTTGATGATCTTTCGCGCGTCGCCGCTGCCGGGTGTTCGCGCGTCATGCGTCAGAAGCTCGCTATCGGCGGCAACGGTGAGGCGGTTCGTGCCGGTCGCGTCCGCATTGATTCCCAGCCGATCCGCCTGCCGCGGGCGGAAGGGGCGGTCGGTCCAGCCGGCTCCATCGAACAGAAGAAACGCGCCGGTATCGCCGATATAGGCCACCTGCCCCCCGACCGGGCTCACCTCCACGAAGCCGCCATCCTCGAACAAGGCGAGCGAGCCCGCTTTCATCCCCGCCCAGTGCGCGCCCTTGGCCGAGGGCGGCAGAATGTAAAGCTCGCCCTCCTTGGCGCTGGCGGGCTCCTGCGCCAGCGTCGCCGAGACGACGGCGGTCTGCACGAGCACATCGAGCCGGCGCATCGCGTCGTTCACGGTGACGTGCTTTTGCGCCTGCTGCGGCAGAACGAAGGGAAGGTCGAGGCGGGGCGAGGCAGACATGGCGGCGCGTCCTTGGCACGGGTTTCGTCGCGCCGAGCTTAGGTTTGCGCCGTCAGGGCGGGGATAGATGGGGGATAGTTCGCGGAGAGTTTCGCCTCAGCGTGGCTCCGCCTCGTCCACGATCTGCACCGCATCCGGCGCACCGGACACCGCAGCGGCCCCCGAAGCCGTGGTCGAGACGGCCAATTTCTGCTCGCGCAGGAAAATGAACACGCCCGACGCCGTGATGATCGCCGCGCCGAGAAGCAGGCTGACCCTCGGCGTTTCCCCAAACAACACCACGCCGAACAGGATCGCCCAGACAATCAGCGTGTACTGATAGGGCACGACGACGGAGGCCGGCGCGATCAGGAGCGAGCGGTTGACGCAGACATGCGCCACCATGGACACGATGCCGAGCAGGCAGAGAAAACCGAGGTCGAAGGCGCTCGGATGCACCCAGCCGATCGGCGCCAGCACCATGCCCGCGATCAGCGCGGCACTTGTCTGCCAGGCGATCAGCGTCACCTCCCCGCTCTTGGCGAGAATGCGCGTCGAGATCATCAAAAGCGCGTAGCAGAAGCTCCCGCCGACCGCGATCAGCGCCGGCCAGCCGGCATTCACGAGGTCCGGCCCGAGCGCGACGAGCACGCCCACGAAACCGCAAAGCACCGCGCTCCAGCGCACCCAGCCGACGCGCTCCTTCAGAATCAGGGCCGACAGCGCCGTCACGTAGATCGGCCCGGCCAGATAGAAGGTCATGACATTGGCGAGCGGAAGATAGCTCAGCGCCCAGTAGAAGAAGCCGACCTCCAGCGTCGAGCCCAGAGCGCGCGCGATCTGGAGCCTCGGCCGCGTTGGCCGGATTACGCGGCCCCAGCCCTCACGCTGGACGAAGGGGGCGACCACGATCAGCGCCGCGATGCTGCGCAAAAGCAGAACCTGGCCGACCGTATAGGTGCTGACCAGCCATTTGCCCATCGCGTCGTTCACCGCGAACAGGAATACGCCCAAGAGCATGAAACCGACGCCCAGAAGCGCGTTGGACGAGGCGGAAGAGGAAGCGGGCTGCGAACTCATAACGGACGGACATCCAGGCGGGCACGTGCTTCGGGCGTGAAGCGCAGGTTGCGCCTATACCCCCGGCGGCACGGTTCCAAGTGGAATCGCGACCTCGATCGGACGCTGCTTCGTTAGCCGCATCCGGGCGGCTCGGCGCGGGCCTCGCGGAAGGCGCGGCTGAGATAGGGCGAGCCGGTCAGCCCGAATCGCCAAGGCTGTTCCACGCCCTTGGTGATGCCGATTCGCGGCCCCGTCACCAGCCGGTGCGGGCCGACCGGCGCCGTCAGGCGAAAGGGTGGTATGGACAAGTCGAGGCCATCCTGACCCCGATCGATCCCGAGCGCCTGCGTCAACCGCCCTGGCCCCGAGCACAGAAGCTTTGGCGCGTGCGTCCCCCTTCGCTCCGCCATTACCTCCAGTCCCGCCAAAGGCTCCAGCGCCCGAATCAGAACCGCGCTGCCGCGTGTCCCGGCATCGCAGACGATATTGAGGCACCAATGGATGCCGTAGGAACGGTAGACATAGGCGCGCCCGACCGGGCCGAACATGGCGCGGTTGCGCTCGGTCTCGCCGCGAAAACTATGCGAGGCCGGATCGTCCGCCCGGTAAGCCTCCGTTTCCACGATGCGCCCGCCGACGCCCCGCCAGAACAGCTCCGCCCCGATCAGCCGCGCGGCCAGCGTCACCGCATCGAGGGCCAGCCATTCGGCCGGGAAAAGAGGAGCATCAGCGGCGTCGGACATGCGGGCTCGGATCGTTCGATGGGCATTGCCTGCAAGTCGGCCTCCCTTTCAGAGCTTTCAACCCGATTTTCTCCGGTCGAGAAGCGAAGCAAGCGTCTTGACAGGAGGCGCCATCGATCCGTATATGCCGCCCATGCTCGAACGGCCCAACGGCCACGGGCGCTTGCGGCGATACGCCGCTTGTTTTGAAGTGGCAGTGTAGCTCAGCTGGTTAGAGCGTCGGATTCATAACCCGAAGGTCGGTGGTTCAAGTCCACCCACCGCCACCATTCAAACTTCCACCCCCTGCTTATCCATGACAAGATGATGCGAGTTCATGCCGATCGCATGTGCTGAATCATCTGGCATTTCCTCACCTGCACGGCCAATAGAGACTCATGCGATGCCGCGCGAAAGCGCGGGGTCGCTGCAGATGCAGCGCATGAGGACATCCAGCATGACCATTCGGATCGCCGTGATCGGCTGCGGCCAGTGGGGGCAGAACCACGTTCGCACCCTCAAGGAAATCGGTGCCCTCGCCGCCCTGTCGGACGGCAATCCCGAGCGGGCCGCCGCCCTATCCGAGCGATTCGACGTTCCGGCGCGCTCTACCGACGACATTCTGGCCGACGAGACGATCCAGGGTCTCGTTCTCGCCCTGCCCCCGCGCCTGCATGGGCCGACGGCGCGGCGCGCCTTTCAGGCGGGCAAGGATGTGCTGATCGAAAAGCCGATCGGGCTCGACCTGTCAGATGCCGAGGAGACCGCGCGCACCGCCAAGACCGAGGGCCGGCTTCTCATGGTCGGGCATGTCCTGCGTTTTCATCCCGTGTTCGAGGCTTTGGATGCGCTCGTGCGCGCGGGCGTGATCGGCGAGCTGCGCCATATTCTTTCGACCCGCCTCGGCCTCGGCCGGTTCCTCGGCATGGATGCCGTCTGGGATCTCGCGCCGCACGATCTATCTCTTGTTCTGCATATGGCGGGCGGCGCGCCGGAGTGTGTCGAGACGCTGCGCCGCACCGTGCTCAGCGACGAGACGGACGCCGCCGACATCGCGCTTCGGTTCGCGAACGGCCTGACCGGCGAGATCCACGTCTCGCGCGTCTCGCCCTATCGCGACCGGCGCTTCTCGGTGATCGGAACGGAGGGGATGCTGACCTTCGACGATCTGGCACCGGAAGGGCAGAAGCTCGCGCTCTACCGACACAAGGTCTGGCGGGACGGCGCGCATTTCGCCTTCCAGGGCGCCGACGCTGATTACCAGCAAACCGAGCCCGGCCTGCCGCTCGACCGGGAACTGCGCCATTTCATCGACTGCATCGCGACGCGCGCCGAGCCGCGCACGGGCGCGGCGGAAGCGGTCGAGACGGTGCGTATCCTGAACATCGCCTCGCCCCGCGCGCCGACGGCCTGACGCGCCCTCAGGCCGCGCGCGACGCCGCCGATACGGGCTCGGTGCGTGCGATGACGCCGCCGCCCAGAACCTGAACGCCGGCCCCTTCGCCGTCGTAGAAGACGCAGGCCTGCCCCGGCGAGACGCCCTCTTCGCCGGCGGCGAGTTCCACGAAGACCTCACCGCCACCCAGCCCAAGGCGGGCCGGCGCCGGTGGGCGGGTGGAGCGAATCTTGACGAAGAGCGACCGCTCACGCGCGGCCGCCTCGTGCAAGGGCTCGCCGCCCAGCCAGTTGACGTCGCGCAGCGCCAGACGGCGCGTGGCCAGCGCCTCGCGGGGGCCGACGGTGACGGTGCGCGTCCGGGCGTTGATCGCCACGACATAGAGCGGCTCGCCGGCGGCAAGACCCAGGCCCCGCCGCTGGCCGATCGTGAAGTTCACGATGCCCGCATGTTCGCCGAGATGACGCCCGTCCACATGCACGAGATCGCCCGGCGCGCCCGCATCGGGCTTCAGCTTGGCGATCACATCGCTATAGCGCCCCTTAGCGACGAAGCAGATGTCCTGGCTGTCGGGCTTGGATGCGACACCCAGATCGAAGCGGGCCGCGATCTCGCGCGTTTCCGGCTTGGTGAGACGGCCGAGCGGGAAGCGCAGGAAATCGATCTGCTCCTGCGTCGTCGCATAGAGAAAATAGCTCTGATCGCGGTCGAGGTCGGCGGGGCGATACAGGCTGCGGTGCGCCCCGTTCAGCCGCGACTCGATATAATGGCCGGTCGCCAGAGCGTCGGCCCCCAGATCCCGCGCCGTCGTCAGAAGATCGCGGAACTTCACGGTCTGATTGCAGGCCACGCAGGGAATCGGCGTTTCGCCAGCCAGATAGCTTTCCGCAAACGGATTGATCACCGACTGACGAAACTTGTCCTCGTAATCGAGGACATAGTGCGGAATTCCCAGAATCTCGGCCGTGCGCCGGGCATCGGCGATATCCTGTCCCGCGCAGCAGGCGCCGGCGCGCTTGGGCGTCGCACCGCCATCATAGAGCTGCAAGGTGATTCCAACGACGTCGTATCCCTCCGCCTTGAGAAGGGCGGCGGTGACGGACGAATCGACGCCGCCCGACATGGCGACGACAATTCGTGTCTCGGCGGGCGCCTTCGGAAGATCGAGGCTGTTCAGCATGGCGAAGACTCTCGCGAAGTTCCGCGCGTGGCGGCCAGTCAAAGCCCGTATGTAAAGGCTGCGACCGCCCCTGCCAACCGCCTGATCGGGAATGGCTTTTCACCCATTCCGAGAGACCGCCCAAACAGGCCATCCTTGCGCCGGACTTGAGACAACCTCTTATCAAAGTGTTTCAAGGGGCTTAGCGGATTTTTTAGATGCTCAGGGCTAACTTACGACAGCGATTAGGTCTTTGCGTGAGTGTAGAGAGTTCAATGACCGATCAGGTTAGACCAAGAGTGAAATACGTCATCGGGCCCGACGGCAGCCCCCTGACGATCGCCGATCTGCCGCCATCCAACACGAGACGTTGGGTGATCCGTCGCAAGGCCGAAGTCGTGGCAGCGGTTCGTGGTGGGCTTCTCAGCCTCGACGAAGCCTGCTCGCGTTATACGCTGACCGTGGAAGAGTTCCTGTCCTGGCAGGTGTCGATCGACAGTCACGGCCTGGCCGGGCTGCGCACGACGCAGATTCAGGAGTACCGCAAGAAGGCCGATCTCCACTAGGGAGACGAGCCCCTTCCCTCATGATGAGGCAGGACGACGGGACTGGCGAAAGCCGGTCCTTTTCGTTTTTTTGGCCTCGAGGGTTTTCGCATGTGACGTGCGACGAAGTCCTCGGACGGCGGCTTTGCACGGCCTTCGTCTCGCTGGTGTTTAGAATCGCAAGCTTGCTTCAGGCTTGAACACGAAAAAAGGCCCGCGCCGGAGCGCTAGGCCTTTGTAACGCGATCGAAGGCTCGCCTCGAATGTCAGGCGACGGCGGAGCGCCGATCATCGGTCGATTCGCGCTGTTCGAGTTTTTCGGCATTGGCGTATTCCGCCTCCGCCTCTTCCAGCGAGATCCGGGCGGCGTTCATCTGAATGCGCAGGTCGCCTACGGAATTCATCAGATTGTCGCGGCGGGTCCGGGCGGCCTTGGCGAAGGTCGGATAGGCGAAATGGGCCATATCCGTAATGCCGGACTTCTTTTCTTCGTTGCTGATCTGAGCGTCCAGTTCGGCCGCCATGCGCTCGAATTCATTGAGCATCAGTTGGAGCTGCTCCACCTGCCGCCGCTTCTCCGTCACCTTGAAGCGGCTCAGGCGCATGATATTCTCACGTTTCGGCATCACGCTTCACTCTCCTCTTCCATAGGGCCTCTCACATGTGGCCCCGTGACGCGTCGCGAGGTGAGGTTTCGGGCAAGCCTCGAAAGCTAGCTTTAACCACCTGTTTACGCGCACCGTTAATCATATGGGGCGAGGATTTAAGGCCCAGTAAATCGAACGGTTCAAACACACGTCTTCTTTGTTTCTCAGCTCGCAGTTTGTGGCTTCAAGGTAACACCGACGATCTTAAGCAAAAGCTGCCACAACAATTCGACAGGAAGCCAGAAATTGAAGCGATTGTTAACCATTCGATGCGAAGCTCGATCCAGCAGAACACGAACTCCAACCTCGTCGGTTTCAAGGCGATCGACTGGGCTGACGCAGAGGAATAGATGATGCGCGTTCTTTTGATCGAGGATGACAGCGCCGTCGCGCAAAGCATCGAACTCATGCTGAAGTCCGAGAGCTTCAACGTGTATACGACCGACCTGGGCGAGGAAGGCGTAGATCTCGGCAAACTGTATGATTACGACATCATCCTGCTGGATCTGAACCTCCCCGACATGTCCGGCTATGAAGTTCTTCGGACGCTTCGTCTGGCCAAGGTCAAGACGCCGATTCTCATCCTGTCCGGCATGGCGGGAATCGAGGACAAGGTTCGCGGCCTCGGGTTCGGCGCGGACGACTATATGACCAAGCCCTTCCACAAGGACGAGCTGGTTGCCCGCATCCATGCGATCGTGCGCCGCTCCAAGGGCCACGCTCAGTCGGTGATCGTGACCGGCGATCTGACGGTGAATCTCGATGCCAAGACCGTCGAGGTCAACGGCCAGCGCGTCCACCTGACGGGCAAGGAATATGCCATGCTGGAGCTGCTTTCGCTCCGCAAGGGCACGACGCTCACCAAGGAAATGTTCCTGAACCATCTCTATGGTGGCATGGACGAGCCGGAACTGAAGATCATCGACGTCTTCATCTGCAAGCTGCGCAAGAAGCTGGCGACCGCGACCGACGGCAAGAACTATATCGAGACAGTCTGGGGTCGCGGCTATGTGCTGCGCGAGCCGGACGCCGATACCCGCGCAGCCTGATTTCTCCAGGTCTGCCGCCAACAACAAAGCCCGTGAGCCCATGAGGGGCCGCGGGCTTTTTGCTGTGCCCGCTCATGGGTCCGTCAGCTTCGGAAGGGTCGCATGCGACGGCCTTTGCGCCCTGCTTCGAGCGCACGCGTGCTGGCAGCCGGCGTGGAAGGCGAGACGACTTCGAACGCCATCGACGCCCCGTTCCAAGCCTCGCACCCGAATCACGCCGTCCGTTTTCGTCAGGACAGGCCTTCATCGCTTGGGAGCTGCCGGAGCCTCAAGCGGCCACGGGGAGATAGGGCTGGACCCAGGCCGTCAGCGTCGCGCGATCGAAGGGACGAAACAGGAAACCGCTGGCGCCCGCGCGCTTGCTGCGGGTCATCAGTCCGAGATTCGATTCCACCAGCGAAACGAGAATCGGTGCTCTCGGCACCGCGCCGGCGCGCAAGGTTCGCAGCGCCACATCGACCGGCATATCGGGCATGGTGGCCGACAGGAGAACCAGATCGAACCCATTGGTTCTCTGATCGAGAGCCGCCAGCGCCTCGTTCATGTTGAGGGCGCCCACCGTCTCCGCACCCAGGCCGGATAGAACGCGGCTGGCGACCTTCAGGACGATGTTGTTCTCGTCGATCACAAGACAGGAGGGCATGGCGCGGGACTCTCGGCACGGGGGCAATACCCCACCCTAGAGCCTCGCGCTTTTCCGTTCGGTTCCCAAACGCGGCGAAGGAAGCGTAAAGGAAACCGGAAAAATGAGGGCGATCAGTCGCGCTCGACGCTGAACACCGCCGTTTCGCCTTCCTGCGCCAGGGTGATCGTCGCCCCGCACTCGCGAGCCAGAAGCAGCGTGTAATATTGCTGGACGCCATGGGCGTCGATCGGCTCGGCCATGGTTTCGCCGCCGAGCAGCGCGCGGAAGGTCGCCGGCACGCGCAAGGGCTTGCCACTGGCCGTCAGGGTGATGCGAAGGCGCGGCTCCAGTTCGTCGACGCGCACGGTGACGGTGCGCCCGCGCGGCACGGAGGCATTGGCGATCACGATCAGATTGAGAACCAGCTTGGCGACGTTTTTAGGAACATAGGCGCGCTGGCCTTCCCAATGGAGTTCCGCCTTCTCGAAGGACATGAAGCCTTCGGCCACCGTCTTCGCGTCGCCCATATCGATCTGGGCGACGGTGGAGCCCGACGAGCCGTAGGCGATGCGCGCGAACTGGAGCTTGGCGACGGCGCTCTGCGTCGAACGCCGCACCAGGGCCATGGCCTCGGGATCGTTCGGCATCTCGTCCAGAAGTTCCAGACCGGCCTGCACCGCACCGACAGGAGAGATGATGTCGTGGCACAGACGGCTGGCGAGAAGAGCGGCCAGATCCGCAGCGGACAAGTCGGGCAGGTGCGTCATCTCGGCTCCGTGCGTCCTGATGGTTAAAATTGTCTGATACGCCGCCTAACATGTGGCGGGCCGCCACACGAGGGCGGATCGCGGCTTCCTCCCATTTCAGCCGCTCGCGTGCGGTAACGGCAACAGGCGAAGCCCACCGCGCGGATGCCGCTGTTCGTCGTTCGGGCGCTCCGCACACGGCTTTTGCGCTTTTGTTCCGCCATCTTAGGATTTCGGAAACCATGTCAAATCTAGGCTGTGCCGAACATGCGCAGCCGCACGCGCCCGCTCGTTCCGAGGGATACGATCCATGCAGCGCCTCCTCCGGCCACTTCGCCTTCTGTCTCTCGCCGCTCTGACGATGGGAGCCACTCTGTCGCCTCCGCTTCTCGCGCCCGCCTCGGCTCAGCAGAAATCGGGCGGTGGCTATACGATGCAGGAGATCGTCACCGAAGGGCACCGCTTCTTCGGCGCGACCGCAGGGGGCCTTGCCACCGTCGTCGAGCGAGCCTTCCAGGAGCGCGGCCTGCCGAACGGCTATATTCTCGGCGAGGAAGGCTCGGGCGCCTTCATCGGCGGCCTGCGCTACGGCGAGGGCACGCTCTTCACCAAGAACGCGGGCGAGCATCACGTCTATTGGCAAGGTCCGTCGATCGGCTTCGATGCCGGGGGCGACGGGGCGCGCACCATGATGCTGGTCTATGATCTGCCCTCGGTGAACAGCCTCTACGGGCGCTATGCCGGTGTGTCGGGCAATGCCTATCTCGTGGGGGGCGTCGGCATGACGTTGCTCCAGCGCGATTCCATCACGCTCGTTCCGATCCGCACGGGGCTCGGCGCGCGTCTGGGGGTCAATATCGGCTATCTCAAACTGACGCCGGCGCCCACCTGGAACCCGTTCTAAACCGCTACCCGAAGCCAATCCGGCTGCCATATAACGACGTCTAGTCAATGCGGCGGGGCTCGGCGTAAAAGGCCTCGGCCGGCTGCGTCGCGGCCTGCGCCAAGCCCATTCGTTCCCTTTCCGAGGGACAAGGCCTGCGCGCCGGGGAGCGCTGGGATAGTGATGATCGCGACAGCCCTTATCTTTCTGCTCGGCGCGCTGACGGCGACCTTGATCCTTCTTCTGCTGATACCGCTCGTCTGGCGGCGGGCGCAGCGGCTGGCCCGGCGCGAATTCAATGCCACGATCCCCACCAGTGTGAACGAAATCCGCGCCGAGATGGATCTGGTGCGCGCCACCTCCGCCTTCGACATCCGTCGCGAGGAGCGCCGCGCGCAGGAGCTGATGGAGCAGGCCGTGCGCGAGCGCGGTGAAGCCGGGCGGGTGATCGTCGAGAACGGCCACCTCGTCACGCGCGGTCGGGAGCTGGAAGGCCATCTTGCCGAGCGCGACAAGACGATCGCCAAACTCGAAGAGCGTCTGCACACCGTGATCGCCGAGCGGGACGAGTTGGTGCAGCATCGCCACGACCTGCGCGCCAAGCTTCAGGCGCGGGCCGAGGAGATGGAAGCGCTGGCTCTGCGCCATCAGGCTCTCAAGGAACGCTCCGACGAACAGCGCCGGCATATCGCCGCGGCCGATGCGCGCGTGTTGGACCTGTCGGAGGCGCTGCGCGCCGCGCGCGAACGCGTGCCTGCACGCGCCTCGCAGCCCGAAGGCGCAGTCCCTCCAGTCCCCGCTCCGATCGCCGTCGTCGAGCCCGACGCGGCGCTCGCAGCCATGGCGACGTCAAACGCCCGCCCCAGCGGCAGCGCCCGTCTTCGAGCCGTGTTGCAGAGCAATCAGGCGACCACCGACATCAAGTCTGGCCCGGAGCGCGGCGATGGGAGTGAGAACGCCGAGATTCGCAAGCGGATCAGCGACATCGCGGCGCGCGTCATCCAGAAGGAAATCGAGGCCGAAGGGCCGAACTCGCGCTTGCGCGAGATGATCGAGCGGCATGAGCCTCCGCGCGAAGGCGGCGTGCCCAGCTTGGCAGCCCGCGTCCGCTCGCTTCTCTCCGACACACCCGCAGTCTCGCCGACGCCCGTTGCGAACGCGCCTGCCATGGCGGCGACATCGCCTGCGGAACCCGAACCCACACCTGCGGTCAGCTCGGCTCGAACCGCCGGGAAAAGAAATGGTGGAGGGCGATCGCGGCCGAAGTCGCGACGTTGAGACTGTCGAGACCGGGCGCCATGGCGATGCGCAGCGAGCGCACGTCACTGAGCAAGGCCGGGTCGAGCCCCTCGCCTTCCGTGCCCAGGAACAGAGCCCGCGGCCGATGGGTCCCCAGTTCATGCAGGGCGATGTCGCCGGCCGGCGACAGGCACAGGCATTCGAAGCCCAGGCCCGCCAGCCAGGCGTGAATGGCCCGCACCCCCTCCATCCGCCGAAACGGGATGGTTAGGACCGAGCCGACGGAAACGCGGATGGATTTGCGATACAGCGGGTCGCAGGCCGTCTGGTCGAGGATCACGGCGCCCACACCGAACGCATCGCCATTGCGAAACAGCGCTCCCATATTGTCGTGGTTCGACAGGCCGCAGGCGACGACCACCAAGCCCTTGTCACGCTGGATCGCGGATAGACGGGCGTTCCAGTCCGCGTCGGTTTCCGGCTCGGCGGCGACGCCATAGGCCAGAACGCCGCGATGAACCGGAAAGCCGGCGATCGCGTCGAAGACTTCCGAATCGGCCACATAAATGGGCACGTCCGACCCGAAGCTCGCCAAGCGTGGCTCCAATCCCGCCAGGCGATTGCGCAGGATGAGAAGCGCACCCGCCCGAAAGCGCTCCGAGCGCGCGAGCTGATCCAGCACCACGCTTCCTTCCGCCATGAACCCATCCCGTCCGCGCAGGTCGCGGTCACGCACATCGCGAAAGGGCTCGATCCGTGGATCGGTGGGGTCGAAGATCTCGATGATGGGGGGCATGGCTGTGCCGTCTTCCCTTGTGCTGCGACAGGGCGACGCGCCTCGGCCGGAGCCGAAAGGCGGGTGCCACGGCAAGGCTTGTCCTGTATGCCGGGGCACATGTCCACTGCGCCTGCCGCCATCGGCGAAACCGCCCTGTATCTGCCGGTCAAACGCTTTCTCGAAACGCTGGGCTTCAGCGTGAAGGGCGAGATTGGATCCTGTGATCTTCTGGCGTTGAAGGACGGCGAGCCGCCGATTGTTGTGGTCTGCGAGTTGAAGCTTCAGTTCAATCTCGAACTCGTGCTGCAAGGCGTCGACCGCGCGCCCATGGCCGACGAAATCTGGTTGGCCGGCCCGTTGTCGGCCCGCGGCAAGGGGCGCGAGGGCGATCGGCGCTTCCGTGATCTGTGCCGGCGGCTTGGCTTCGGCCTGCTGGCGGTGGATGGCAACGGCGGCGTCCATGTTCTCCTGTCGCCTGAATCCCCCGCTCCCCGCCGCAATGCCAAGCGCCGCTCGCGCCTCGTCGCCGAGCATCGACGCCGACGCGGCGATCCGGCAACCGGCGGTGCCACCCGCCAACCGATCATGACGGCGTACCGGCAGGAGGCATTGCGCTGTGCGCTGGCGCTCGAAAACGGCCCGAAGCGGCCGAAGGACCTGCGCCCCGCCTGTCCCAACGCGCAGAAGATTTTGCATCGAAATGTCTACGGCTGGTTCGCCAGCCCCGCGCGCGGCACTTACGAGCTGACGCCGGCTGGCTTCGAAGCGCTGAAGCGCTGGCCGCAGGAGAGAGATGGGATCCCGAACGAAGCGCCGGCCAGCGCGTTGCAGGAGCCATGATCTTCTTCACCGCCGACACACACTTTTCCGATCCGCGCATTCTGCGCTTGGACAAGCGCCCCTTTCCCAACCTCGCCGCACATGACGACGCGCTGATCGAACGATGGAACGCGGCGGTCAGACCGGAGGACGAGGTCTGGCATCTCGGCGATTTCGCCAAAGGAACACCCGACGAAAAGGCCGCCCTTCTCGCTCGGCTCAACGGGCGCAAGCATCTCGTTGCGGGCAACAATGACGACGAGGCGACGCTGAGCCTCCCCGGCTGGAGCAGCGTCTCACCCTATCAGGAACTGGTGGTGGACGGCCGAAAGCTGGTGCTCTGCCACTACGCGTTTCGAACTTGGAACGGCAGCGGCAAGGGCGCGCTCAATCTCCACGGACATTCGCACGGCAAGCTGATGCCGATGTCCGGTCAGTATGATGTCGGGGTGGACGTGTTCCCGTTTCGGCCCGTGACACTCGGCGACATTCTCATATCGCGACGGCGGCGAAAGCCGGAAACGACATCAGTTGGCGAACTTTGAGGAGATGTTCCGCAGCGCCTGCACGATCGAGGCCGGCGGATAAGGCTTGGCGAAGAAGAGCCCGTTTTCCGGCAGGTCTTCGTCCGTCACCTTCACATGGCCCGATGCGATGAAGATCGAGACCGGAGGCCAACGGTCGCGCACCGCTTGGGCCAGCTTCAATCCGTCCATGGAACCGGGCATATCGACATCCGTAAAGAGGACGCGAATGTCGGAATGACGCTCCAGAAGCCGGATCGCCTCGTCTGCGTTCGAAGCCGCATAGGCCTTGAACCCTGCCTCCTCCACGAGATCGACCGCGTCCCACAGCAGAAGAGGTTCATCTTCCACGACGAGCACGGCGAAATGGTTCGGGTCGAAGGATTGGGCCATGATGAGAAAATGCTTGGAACGGGGCTCTGGTTCAGGACGCAGTGACGGACGATAGAAGGATTTCAAACTGAGCCTTCAAAGGCGTAAACACGGTGCTGTCGCAAGTCCCGCGAGGGATCTTTCAAACAGGAATATGAGCAGCCAACCATGCGCCTCCCAGGAGGAGCCGGCCCGATCGTCGCGGTGTCGCGCATGGGCATCCTCCCCTTTTCAAACTTCTGCCTCCGTCGCTCTCACGTTTGACAACGGGCGTGATCTAATCGTGATCTTTCGCGAAGCGACCCTCTGCCTTTCACGTATTCGTGAGATCTAGAGAGAAGATGAGGATTCCAGCCCCTCGGAACAAGAGGCTGACTTGGGATCGAAGACGGGATTGTCGGGGACGAAACTTTGCCGACCATCATCACGCGGACGGCCGCGTCACGAGATAGGACGCCACGCAGACGAGAATGAGACCGACGGTCCAGAGCGCGAGAGCCGGCGAACCGCTGACGAACAAGAGCCCGTAGCTCAGCGCCATCGAGCCGACCGCAAGACATTTGGCCTTCACGGGCACGGCGCGCCGCTCGCGCCAATTGCGCAAGGTCGGCCCGAAGCGCGGATCGCGCTCCACGCGCGCGGCCCACTCGGGAGAACCTCGACCGAAGGCCCAAACGGAGAGAAGGGCAAAGGGCGTGGCGGGCAGGCCCGGCAGCACCACGCCCGCGATCGCCAACCCCAGACAGACAAATCCCAGTGTCCGATAGGCCATCTGCGCAGCCCGGCCGATGACATGGGTGGACGTGTGGGTGGCAGCATTTGCGCAAACCGCCTCGTCGGCCGGCATGGCGAGCGCTGGCGCGGGATTGTGATGGGGGATCGTTTTCTCCGCCAGCATACGCCTTCCGTTCCTTTCCGCGCGCCGTTCGTCCCGCTTGGCTCCAATCCATCGAACCATGCAGAGGAACAAGCTTGGAAGGCGTTTCGACCGAGGGGGTTCCCGTTTCGTGTCGAAGCCTATGAATCCTGTTCGGATTTTGAAGACGATTTCGCGAAAAAGAAGGAGACGGGGTCGATTTCGCTCGTTAACCTCCCTTGCGTCACCTGCCCTCACCGGGCCAGCCAAGAGGATGTCAACGTGGAGTTCACGCTGCTCGCTTCCGTCGCAACCGCCTGTCTCGGCGCATCGGCGCTCGTCTGGATCGCCCGCTCCCGCATGGAGACCGCCCGCGTAGCGGTGCGAGCGCGCAAAGCCCGCCGCTGACGCGGCGAGCCACCCAGGGCGGGAAGGGCACGGCGCGATCGGTTCGGTCGCCCGGCGTGGTAGGCATCCCATATGGGACGATGCGGACGTGCCGAAGCGGCCATCGGCTCACCGGCTATGGGCTGCAGTGTGTTTCCTCGATATAGTCCGAGTGGAATGGGCTGAGCACGCAGAGCCGTCGAGACAGGCGCGACTATGCGACCGGCCTAGTCTCTTGTCTCTCGCGGAAACGCGTGCGAGCCGAAACCTCAGCCGTCGAGCACAGCGCCAGACCCTGCCGCGCCGGAGCCCGCCCCGTGCGTCCGACTCCGCGACATATGGCGAGCGAGACTTGATCGGCTGCCGCCCATCGCAATGATGACGGACACGAGCACACGTCAAACCGCAGACGGTTTGACTTTCGTCTATCGCTGGTTTGGAAGATATCAAACTGGTACGCCCAAGGGGAATCGAACCCCTGTTTGCGCCGTGAGAGGGCGCCGTCCTAACCGCTAGACGATGGGCGCGAACCAGTGAGGGGCTGTATAGCGGCAGCGGGCTTGGGCCGCAAGTCCTATTTCAAATGGTCTCACAAACCTGCCGCCCTACGGCAAACGGCAGGCGACATGCCCCAGCCCGATAGGCATTCGGCAGCTTGCCGTCCCCCAAAAGGCATAAGAAACGAGCGAAACCGCCGCCGGTCGTCGGCAGGCAGCAACGACCACAGCCAGAAATGCGAGCGCCACAGCGTGGCGCGTCCGAACATCAAGGAAGGAGAGGATTTCTATTGGTACGCCCAAGGGGAATCGAACCCCTGTTTGCGCCGTGAGAGGGCGCCGTCCTAACCGCTAGACGATGGGCGCGAACCAATGAAAGCCGTATAGCGGCGGCGACCGGGAGCCGCAAGCCCTTTTTAGGGCGCGGGAGAATTCGTGGTGCCCAAGTCGGCGCGGATGGGATAGCGAGACACGACCTCCCCCGTCGCGCGGCTGACGAGAAGGATCTCCTGTGTTCCGCCGGATTCGACCCGCAGGAGGATCGCGTCCGCGCCGAGGCTCGTTTCGAGAATACGGGCATCGGCCGGCAGGTGGATCGGCGCGCCGCGCTCGGCCAGGGCCGTGACGGTCGGACCCGAGCTGCGATAGACAACGGCGCTCAGAACCGCGATAAGACCCACGAACAGCACGGCGATCGACAGCGCCAAAAGCCGCACCATCTTGCGCCGGATCTTTTCGAAGGCCGGGTCCAGGGGGGGCTGCGCACCCGTCTCGTCGTTCATGACTGTCTTGTCCGGTTTATCGTGGGAGGTTGCCATTCCGGCTGTTGGTACAAGCGGATCGGAAGCGGACGCAAGCTGCTTCCTCGTCTCGGAGGAAGATGCCGGCAAGCGTCTCGACCAGTTTCTGGCCCAGGCGCTGGATGGCGAATTGTCGCGTTCGCGCATCCAGTCGCTGATCGAAGCAGGTCAGGTTTGCGTCGGCGAAGCCCCCGTCCTTTCTCCCAAACGGCGAATGCAGCCGGGCGAATCCGTGTCGCTCGAAATGCCCGAACCCGAGGCGCCCGAGCCCGAGCCCGAGAACATCCCGATCACGATCCTTTATGAGGATGCCGATCTCGTCGTGATCGACAAGCCGGCCGGGCTGGTCGTGCATCCCGGCCCCGGCAACTGGACGGGAACCCTCGTCAATGCCCTCCTCTATCATTGCGGCGACACGCTCTCAGGGATCGGCGGCGTGCGCCGGCCCGGCATCGTGCACCGGCTGGACAAGGACACGAGCGGCGTCATGGTGGTCGCCAAGAACGATCTGGCCCATCGCTCGCTGGCCGATCAGTTCGCGGCCCACGGCTCGGACGGGCGCATGGAGCGGGCCTATCAGGCCGTCGTCTGGGGCATTCCCATTCGCCCGATCGGCACGGTGGACGCCCCGCTCGGCCGCTCCAACACCGACCGCACCAAGCGGACCGTGGTGAAGGAAGGCCGCGCCGACGCGCGCCATGCGGTGACGCATTTCGAGGTTCTGGAGCGCTACGGCGAGGGTGCGACCAGCGCCTCGCTCGTCGCCTGCATTCTGGAAACGGGACGCACGCATCAGATCCGCGTCCACATGTCCCATATCGGCCATCCGCTGGTCGGCGACGAAACCTACGGCGCGCGCCTGAAGACCAAGGCGAAGAAGTTCGGCTCGGCGGCCGAGGTGATCGGCGCGTTCCCGCGTCAGGCGCTCCACGCCTTCCGTCTGGTCTTCGAACATCCGACCACGGGTGAGCCGATGGAATTCGAGACGGATCTGCCCGATGATCTGGAGGAACTTGTCGAAGCCCTCCGACATTTCACTCCCGACGCCGCGTAAAGGATAGCGGATCGCCGGTCTCTCGAAACGACCCGCTCCGAGCGTCAATGGTGGGTGAACGATTTGTAACCTCGTTCGCCCTCATGAGGCCGTGCAATACGGCTATCGGATCACCATATCGGAGTGGAAAGGTCTGCGCCTGCGGGGCAGACCATCAGGCGACCGGCTCGGCCACGAGCGATCGCCGACAGAGAAGGAGGGTTCCCTGATGGCGAGAGCCAATCTTCCGAGCATTGCGTCGGGCGAAGGCGGTCTGGCGCGTTATCTCGATGAGATCCGCCGGTTTCCCATGTTGGAGCCGCAGGAAGAATACATGCTGGCCAAGCGCTATGCCGAGCACGACGATCGCGGCGCGGCGCACCGGCTGGTCACGAGTCATCTGCGTCTCGTGGCGAAGATCGCCATGGGCTATCGCGGCTATGGCCTGCCGATCGGCGAGGTCGTGTCGGAAGGCAATGTCGGCTTGATGCAGGCGGTGAAGCGCTTTGATCCCGATCGCGGCTTCCGTCTGGCGACCTACGCGATGTGGTGGATCAAGGCTTCTATCCAGGAATATATCCTGCGGTCGTGGAGCCTGGTGAAAATGGGCACGACGGCCAATCAGAAGCGCCTGTTCTTTAATCTGCGGAAGATGAAGAGCCGCATTCAAGCGCTGGACGAGGGCGACCTTCGCCCTGACCAGGTGCAGCAGATCGCGACCCAGCTCGGCGTCAGCGAGGAAGAGGTCGTCTCGATGAACCGCCGCCTGTCCGGCGACGCCTCGCTCAACGCGCCCATCCGCGCGACCGAGGGCGAAAGCGGCGAGTGGCAGGATTGGCTGGTGGATCAGTCCGAAAGCCAGGAAGACATCCTGGTCGAGCAGGACGAGCTGGATCAGCGGCGGGGCATGTTGCGCTCGGCGATGAATGTGCTCAACGACCGCGAGCGCCGCATCTTCGAGGCGCGTCGCCTCGCGGAAGACCCGATCACGCTGGAAGCTCTGTCCGGCGAGTTCGACATCAGCCGCGAGCGCGTGCGCCAGATCGAGGTGCGTGCCTTCGAGAAGGTCCAGAAGGCCGTGAAGGACACGGCCGAGGCCGCGCGCCGCCAGCTGCGGGTCGTCTCCGAAGCGACGGCCTGATCGTACGCATGATCTCGAATGAACGAAGCCTCCGGTTCCGCCGGAGGCTTTTTCTTTGCCCAAAAGGCCGCGCGTAAAAAGGTGAAGGAGTGCTTGCGATCGGGGGACCGATCCACGACATTCCGGCGCGACGATGCGGAGTTTCCCATGCCAGATTCCGGACGCGCAGCCGCGCGCTCCAGCGCCACTGACGCCCTCTTCGCGGAGGCCGGCGCCTCGAAAAACGACCCGACCCATATTCTCCAAACCGTGTTCGGCCATCCGGGCTTTCGCGGCCAGCAAGGCGCGGTCGTGGAACAGGTCGTCTCGGGCGGCGATGCGCTGGTTCTGTTTCCGACCGGCGCGGGCAAATCGATCTGCTATCAGGTGCCGGCCCTCTGCCGGCCCGGTGTCGCCATCGTCATCTCTCCCTTGATCGCCTTGATGCGCGATCAGGTTCAGGCGCTGCGCCAGCTCGGCATTCGCGCGGCTTCGCTCAACTCCGCACAGGACGAGGACGAGCGCAACGCCATCTGGCGCGATCTGACGAGCGGCCAGCTCGATCTTCTCTATGTCACGCCCGAGCGCATGACGGCCGAGGGCTTCCGCCGCACCCTGTCGCGCCTCGACATCTCGCTCTTCGCGATCGACGAAGCCCATTGCGTCAGCCAATGGGGCCATGATTTCCGGCCGGAATATCGCGAGTTGGCGAGCCTTGCCGACGAGTTCCCCCATGTGCCCCGTGTCGCGCTGACGGCGACCGCCGATGCCGCGACGCGGGCCGACATTGCCGAGCGGCTGCGCCTGGAACACGCGCCGGTCTTCGCCACATCCTTCGACCGGCCCAATATCCGCTATGCGATTGTCGAGCGCGACAATGCGCGTAAGCAGCTTCTCCAGTTCCTTCAGGGGCATAAGGGCAATAGCGGTATCGTCTATTGCCTGTCGCGCCGCAAGGTGGAGGAAACGGCCGAGTGGCTGAACGCGCAAGGCATCTATGCCCTGCCCTACCATGCCGGTATGGAACCGGACGTGAAGGCGCGCCATCAGGACGCCTTTCTGCGCGAGGAAAACCTTTGCCTCGTCGCGACCGTCGCCTTCGGCATGGGCATCGACAAGCCGGACGTGCGCTTCGTCGCCCATCTCGACCTGCCGTCCTCGGTCGAGGCCTATTATCAGGAAACGGGGCGCGCCGGCCGCGACGGCCAGCCCTCCGAAGCTTGGATGACCTATGGCCTTCAGGATGTCGTCCAGCGGCGGCGGATGATCGACGAAAGCGGCTCGGAGGAAACGATCAAGCGGGTGGAGCGCGGCAAGCTCGACGCGCTGCTCGGCATCTGCGAGACGCCCGAATGCCGGCGTGCGGCGATCCTGCGCCATTTCGGCGAGGCGCATGACGGGCGCTGCGGCAATTGCGACACCTGCCTCTCGCCCGTCGAAACCTGGGATGGAACGGACGCAGCGGTCAAACTCATGGCCGCCGTGTATCGCACGGGCGAGCGCTTCGGCCTCGCCTATGTCATCGACGTGCTCACCGGCAAGGCGAGTGACAAGGTGCGCCAGAACGGGCACGACACGATCCCCGTGTTCGGACAAGGCCGCGATCTCGACGCGCGGGCCTGGAACTCCGTTGCCCGGCAGCTGACGGCGGCGAGCCTGCTTCTGGTGGATCATCAGTCCTATGGCGCGCTGTATCTCGGCGAAGGGGCGCGCGCGGTCTTCAAGGGCGAGCGGCGCATCGTCCTTCGCAAGGACCGCACGCGCAAGGCCACCGAGTTCCGCCGCTCCGCCCCGGTCGCGGACGGACTGAGCCAGGAAAGCGCCTTCATCTTCGAAACCTTGCGCAAGCTGCGCTCGCGCCTGTCGCGGGAGCAGAGCCTGCCCGCCTATATGGTCTTCTCCGACGCGACGCTGCGCGCCATGGCGGAGCTTCGGCCGGGCACGTTGCGTTTGATGGGAAAAGTTCCGGGCGTCGGCGCGGCGAAGCTGGAACGTTATGGCGAGCTCTTTCTCCAAGCGATCCGCGACGCCGAAGAGGCCATGCCCTGACATCGGCGTCTCGCGCCCACTGAAAAAAAGGCCCCTCCAGAGGAGGGGCCTTTTGAGCCGACGCGTCACGGGTCAATCGACCTTGGTGGCGGGCTGGGTGTTCGTCTTGCTGGGCGTGTGTGCCTCGGCCGTCTTGGTGGCCTTGGCCTTGTAGGGCTGGCCGTAAATGTCCACGACATTGATCATGGCCTGATCGGTCGTGTCCTTCAGGACGGCGTTCGCCTCGTAATAGTGGCCCTGATCGATCAGGTCGGCGGCCTTGTTCACATCGCTGATCGTATGATCCAGCGGCAGCACAGCGGTCGCGAACTGCACGTCCACATCGGCCAGCGCGAGCTTCTCGAGTGCGCCTTGGCGATCGTCCGTCTTGAGGTGCTGGCTGGCGTTCGTCACGGCGGCGATCTTTTCAGGCGTCGCCTGGAAGGCCTCGCCCAGCGACATCTGCGAGTCGACCGGCAGCCATGCGATGACCTTGCCTGCATCCGCCGGCTTCGCCTCGGCCTTGGCGTCCGTGGAGACGGGCTGCGCCTTCATCGGCGATTCCAGTTCCGAGGCGGCCTTCATGAAGACCGAGTCGTCCTTCGCCGCTTTCTGCAATTCGTCCTTCGCCTTATGGATAAAGGTCTTGGCCTGATCCGTTTGAGCATTGAAGATCGCGAACCGCGCGGCCTGAATATCGCTCAGCGCCTGAGCGCCATCCGTGGACAGCCGCCCGACATCCTTGTCGACCGCCCGTTCCAGACGAACCTCCTGCTTGGTTTGCGTTGGCGCCGGTGCTTGGGGCACAGCGTCGGCCGCGTAGGCGACACCTCCCAGAACAGTACTGGCGACCAGAAGAGCAGCAAATCCCTTGTATACCCTCATTTTACTTCTCCATCATTTGATCTGAACATCATCGACAAGGATGTTTCCTTGTTGTGATGACAGTATAACGCCATCCCGGTGGGGCTGTTGCATTACAAACTCGTCATGACGAAGGCTTAATGTTGCAAGCGGAGTCGCCTGTCCTGTTGCGCTGGGCGCTCCGTGGCGCAAAAGGATACGGCGCCGAGATGGCCGAGCGCAGCATTGCCCGCGCCTCAACGCAGAAAGGCCGGAGATGCGATCTCCGGCCTTTTTTGCGTTGCGTGTTCGGTCAGTTCTTCTTGGCGGCCCAGGCGTCCAGCGCCTGCTTGAACACCCGTGCGCCGGGTATCCCCTTCTCGATCGACATGAGCGCCCGCTGGCCGCTGTTGTAAGCCAAGGGAATGTCGATCCATTCCTCCTTGCCGAGCAGGGCCAGGTTGCTGCGCACGGCTTCTGGCAGATCGTTCAGCGCGATGATGAAGAACCCGTCCGAAATCTTGCCGGAAATGCCGATCAGCGGCTCGCCGCGCGCCTGCTCGGTCGGCTTCAGCGCCAATCGCTGGACATTTTCGATACCGCCGCCCGGCGCGCCGTTCGGCGTATCGAACATGACTTCGATCACATGGCTGGCCGGCAGCGTCTGATCCGCGTTGCGGCGGATCGTCATGGTCATCTTCATGCCCGTCGAGGGAATGTCGGCGACCGCCTGGATCGCAGGCTCGGCGGGTTTGCCCTCGGCCGGCGGCTCCTGCACGAGGCTCCAGACGACGTTTCCGTCCTGCTGGGTGCCTTCGCGATTGGCCGAGCGCTCTTCATAGAACACCGCCCGCTGGCCGACGGGGATCGCCCCTTGAGCCGGAGTCTGGGTCGGTGTCGTGGGAGCGGGCTCGGCCGCTGTGGGCGGCGGCTGCGTTGCGGCCGGATTGATCTCGGCCGCCACCACGTTGGTGCCCTCCTCCAGCGGATTGACGCCGCCGGCACCGGGACCTTCGTCCACTTCGCTGCCATCGGGCAGAAGCCGCTGCGTGAACTGGCGCGCCGTGGACGTGTTGGTCGCCGGCGGGATGGCGGCCGGCGCGGTGTCGTTGACCGCCCCTTGCGGCGCGGCAGCCGTTGCCGGCGTCTCGTTGGCGGGAACGCTGGCCGGAGGTTCGGCGGAATCCGTCGTGTTGGACGAATTGGACGCGACCTGGCCCGAGCCGCTGCCCGTGACGAGCGAGCGGATGTCGTCGAGATAATAGGTGCCGAGCCCGCCCAGGAGGACGATCGCGCAGATCGCAACGCCGAGGCTCAGCCGCGAGCGGTCCTTGCCTTGCGCGCGGCGCGCGGGATAGCGCGGCGCGGCGAGATCGGGCTCGGGAATGCCGGCATAGGTCGGTGCTCCGCCGCCCGAGCGCTCCGCCGTCGGCAGCGGCAGCGAGGCCGGCCGCAGCTGCCGAGACGCGCGCGGATCGACCGGCGCGGTCGGGGCCGGCTCAGTGGGGCCGACTTCGCCGACGCGCGGCAGCTCGGTGTCGGCGCGCTCCAACCCACCGGGCAGCACCGTCCGCTCCGGGCCGAAGGACGGCTCGCGAACCGGCGGGAGCGAGCCGGGGAAGGCCGGGCGCATGGTCGGCGTCTCGCCCGGGCGCGCAGAACCCACCGTCTCGTTCAGCGGTGCGCGCGGGGTGGGCGGCAGCGGTGGCGGGCGGGTCGTGGGCGTCGCGCGCGGCGTGAAGACAGGCGGCAAAGGACGCTCCGCCGCCGGCTGCGGCGGCAGATCGCGGCGCGGCTCTTCGATCCGCACGGGTGCGGACCATTCCTCGGCCGGCTCCTGCGGCTCGGGAATGATGGGTGGCGGCGATGGCTGGTAGCTCGGCACAGGCGGCAGCG